>JBKJMK010000044.1:0-5097 GCA_046596005.1 Usitatibacteraceae bacterium
TTCATGGCAGTTTCCTTTCGTCTTAAGAAACAAAAGGGTACCGCCGTTCGTTACCTTACCCCCTTCCGCAACGCCCTATAAGTTGTCGGGATTTGGTGTGGAATTCGCGTTTTGTTGCCACAACGCGCGCCAGTGCCAGAGTTTCCCCTGGTGGTAGTCGCAACGATAAGGATGTAATTCGCGAACGTTTTGGCATCAAGCATTGTCGAAAACATAGTTCAATCCGTTGCCACGGCTGTATGAGGTGGTTCGCCGGGTAATGGTTGCCCGATTCTGGCTAAATGGTGCGACGCCTTGGCTGCAGTATCCGTAGTACCTACATTAGCCGAAAGTATTTCAGGGACATCCCATGTATTTACGCTTTATCCGATTTTTTAGTTTTTTGGGTTTGCTTGTTCCGGCGCTTGCTTTCGCACTCACAAACCAGACAGTAACCTTTGCGCCAGTGTCGACAGTTGGTATCGGCGTGTCACCGATCACGCTTGCGGCCACCGCGTCGAGCGGTTTGAGCGTCTTCACTTACTCCACCAGCGGCGCTGCCAGCATCTGTACCGTCAGCGGCAACAAGGTTACGATCGTCGGCGTCGGCACATGTGCCCTCACGGCCAGCCAGGCGGGTGACGCCACCTTCAGCAGTGCGTCCGCAAATGCCAATATCAATGTTGTTCTCAGCCAGGCACGTGTCACGCTGATTGAAGTCCTGTCCCGCAAGATTCACGGTGCATCAGGTCCGTTCGACGTACCAGTCGATGCATTCCCATTGGCAAATACGGTAACCGTCGAGCCGCGCGCGTCGTCAACGCATACCGTAATCTTCCAGTTTAGTGGTCCTGTTGCCTCTGTCAGCGGGGTGACCGCCATTGATGCGCGTGCGATTTCGTACAGCGCCGAAGTGACACTCACGAACAGCGAAGTCATTGTCAGTCTAGCGGGCGTACCCGATAACAAATACGTGGTTGTTTCTCTTCTCGGCGTGAATGGCTCGTTCGATCAGGTTGTCCCGATCGGCTTTCTGATTGGTGATGTCAACAATACGCACTCGGTGAATTCAAGCGACATCAAAGGTGCGAAGGCGCGATCCGGGCAGTCAATAACAAACGCCAACTTCAAGTTTGACGTGAACACCAGTGGCAACATCGATTTTTCAGACATCTCAGCCATCAAGGCGCGGTCCGGGTTGGTGCTGCCAATGCCTGTTGTGCTGACTGCACCGGTGATCGCGTCCACCGCACCCGTGAGCGGTACCGTGAGCGAACCCTACAGCTTCACTTTTAACGCAACCGGTACGTCTCCCATTAGCTGGGCCGTCACCGCAGGCACGTTGCCGACGGGAATTACCCTGAATCCGGGCAGTGGTGAATTGAGCGGGACCCCAGCAGCACAGGGCGCCACCACGTTCACGGTGCAGGCCAGCAATGCGGTGCCACCAAATGCCACGAAGTCAGTAACACTGCAGATCAATCCGGTCACGCGGATCACCAGTGCGCCGCCGCCGTCGGCAACCGCGAGTTTTTTCTATTCACACACCTTTACCGCCGTTGGTGCCCAACCCATCATGTGGTCGGCAAACCCGGGCGGGCTACCGGCGTGGGCGTCGTTAAATGCCAATACGGGTGTAATTTCCGGCACGCCAACCAGTGCTGGCACCGCGTCATTTACCGTCACCGCGACCAACCCGTCGACCTCGGTCAATCAAGCCGTTACGCTTGTTGTCAACGCCCCGGTGGCACCAACAATTATCAGTGGCACACCACTGGCGATCGGTACGATCGGCGAACCCTATAGCTTCACGTTTGCCGCGACTGGCACTACCCCCATGACATGGAACCTCGTGTCGGGTAGGTTACCTCGCGGCTTGACCTTGTCAGCCTCTGGCGTACTAAGTGGAACGCCAACCTCCACTGGCTTTGATGACTTTGTGGTGCAGGCGGCCAACAATGTTTTACCGAACGCCGTTTCTGCAAATTTCGCCATTACCGTGACTGCAGCCGATGTTTCAACCGATGGCGTCACCCTTGCAAACATATCCAAATTCGCATTCATCATTCCGCCGGAACGATATCTTTTATTGAACGGTGCGGGCCCGGAAGTCAATGCCTTTCCGATGGCGCCAACACGCTGCTCAACAGTACCTGCCCTGACGCGTTCATGGCAACACAACATCGATCTTGCGGAGTATAAAAGCAAGAACGCGTTTGACTTCTTTGTCATGCAGGCCAATGAATCGCTGAGTTACAAATTCACCGTTGGTATCGTCGATGCCTCGGGGGGTTTCATCTACAACGACGCCGCTAACGCGGTTGTCCGGCCAACGTTTATCTCTATCACCACCACACCGTGTGACTTCGACACCTCAAAACTGGTGGTCGGACCATCGCGGAATGCGTGTTATCAAACCGGGTTAAACGGCAACAGCATCAACTGGGCAAACATCCTTGGACCGCTTCCCGAGGCGTATTGTCGGCTGGTGAAGGGGCAAACGTATTATATGAATCTTCGCTTCCAGGATGGGCGTCCTGCCTCGATAGGCGGCTCGCCGACGAGTGATTCCTGCACGACCGGAAATTGCGGTGGAATTATTCAGGTGCTTTAAGCGCTTTAAGCGCTTAAAGCATCAGCGTTTTTTCGAATGGCGCTCAACAGGCGTCTGCCGTAGCGCCAACGCAAGAAAGGGGGACGATTTAGCGCCTGTCTTGTGGCCAATTGCTTAAGCAAGGCGAACTGGGTATCGCCGAACTGTGGTGACGCGGTTGCAATGGTGGCGAGTGATGCCAGCGCCGCAGCGTTCACGCGCGTCACGTCGCCCGTATAGGCAAAACCGATGAATTCGGGCAAGTCGCCAAACTGCACAGCATTCTCTACGCGCACGTTCTGGTGTCGATGGCGGAAATCTTCATTGGGCTTGGGCATGCGCACCGCTGCTTAACCTGCATCGAGAAACGGGAGCCGTTGGCCCACACCACGATGATCGCGTTATGCTGTTGTCCACGAATGAAATGAAATGAAATGAGATGAGACCTGACCATGCGCATTAGCGACCGCAACTGGATGCAAATCGAGCAATACCTGAAACACGATGATCGCGCAGTCCTGCCGCTGGGCTGCACTGAGCAACACGCGTATTTGAGTCTATCGGTCGATTCCATTCTGTCTGAACAGGTCGCGCTCGATGCGGCGGAGCCACTGGGCATTCCCGTTTTTCCCGTCGTTCCATACGGGCCGACAGCGTCTTTCATGGCCTATCCCGGAACGGTATCGTTGCAACTTAAAACCTATCTTGCGCTGGTGCGCGATGTCATCGATAGCATCGTCACGCATGGCTTTAACAGAATCCTGGTGGTGAACGGACACGGCGGCAATCAACCAGCCGCCAATCTCATCGAATACGTGATGCAGGAAAATCCTGCGGTCGAAATAAAATTCCACAGCTGGTGGAAAGCTCCGAACACCTGGGCGAAGGTGCAGGAGATCGACCCCATGGCGTCGCATGCATCGTGGATGGAGAATTTTCCGATTACGCGTTTGCCTGATGTCACCCAGCCGATGCACCAGCGACCGATGGTCGATTACACAAATATGGCAACCATGACACCGCAACAGGCACGCGATCACATTGGCGATGGTAATTTCGGTGGTTACTATCAAAAGCCGGACGATGTGATGGATGCGCTATGGAAAGTTGCAGTGACGGAAACGCGGGCAATCTTGCAAGGCCCATGGCGACAAAGCAAAAACGCCGCTTAAAATTGATAGATGTATGAAAATACAGTGATTTATGGCCATTCGCATTTTTGTTCTTGCGAAGTTACTTTAGGTTTGCGGCATATCTAATTAATTATCAACGAAGTTTTCCACAGGCAAAATCTTTCGAGAAAGTTGCGCTAAGTCCCTGACGGATAACGAAAAAACCTCCTGAACCCGCTTGACTGCGGGTTTTTATTTGCCTATAGTGTCCACAAGTGGAGAAAAGTGGGATTTTCTGGAAATGACAGAAAATTCAGTGGCTTTTCTGCAAAAAATAATCAGAGGAGTCTAGCGAGCGTGTTTCAGGGTGCATCAGAACTGAATCTGGACGTGAAGGGGCGCATGGCGGTGCCGGTGAAGCATCGCGAAGCGCTTTCGCTTCCAAGTGCGGGAAAGCTGGTGCTGACTGCGCACCCCGAAGGCTGTCTGCTCATGTATCCACTGAAGCACTGGGAGCCGATCCGCGACCGCGTGATGACCTTCCCAAGCCTTGATCGGACCGCCAGCGTGTGGAAGCGATTATTGATTGGCTTCGCCGAGGAGCACGTGCTCGATGGCAACGGTCGTGTATTGCTCTCTCCCGAATTGCGCAAATACGCGGGCATTGAAAAACTGGTGATGTTCGTCGGCCAGGGTACCCATTTCGAAATATGGAATGTCACCGCCTGGGAAGCGCAATTGAAGTCGCTCACGTCTGGTGCGGCAGGCTTGCCGCACGGCACCGAGAATTTTTCTCTCTAGCCGGTGGCATGAATGATCTCCCTCCTCCGTATGCCGATTCGTCAACAGCGCACATCACCGTGCTGCTGCGCGAAGCGGTCGATGCGCTCGCGATTAAAGCGGACGGCGTGTATGTCGACGCTACCTTCGGCCGGGGCGGACATTCGCGCGCCATCCTCGATCAGTTGGGGCCGAATGGAAGACTAATTGCCATTGACCGAGACCCGCGCGCAATTGAGGCGGGCGAAATATTGGCGAAGCAGGACAAACGATTTTCGCTGCATCACGCCGCGATGAGCGAATTGACTGATGTGTTGAAACAGGCGTTGGGTAGCGAAGCGGGCAGCAAAGAAGGCGTCGTAGATGGAATGCTGGCGGATTTGGGCGTGTCATCGCCGCAGTTGGATGTGGAGGAACGCGGGTTCAGTTTTCGTTTCAACGGTCCGCTCGATATGCGCATGGATACGTCGCGCGGCGAGACCGTCGAAGAATGGCTGAACGTCGCATCAGAACAAAAAATAGGGGAGGTCATCTGGCGCTATGGTGAAGAACGGTTTGCTAGGCAGATTGCAAGAGCGGTTGTTGCGGCAAGGGTCATCGGACGTATTCGGACGACGCGCGAGCTTGCCGAGC
>JBKJMK010000253.1:0-11834 GCA_046596005.1 Usitatibacteraceae bacterium
CCGATGACGCCACTGCCGAAAATAGTCTTCGAGGTCCACCAGCTTTTCAGCGAGCTCGTACAAATCCCAGTGCTGTTTTGGATTGGCGTACACCTCGCGCCACGCCGCCATCGTCGAGGGATTCTCCACATAGGCGAGCGACCAATCGCGATCAGTGGCGACGGCATCAAGGACAAACCCACGTCGGGCCAATAGCCGGTTCGCCTCGTCGTACAAGGAAGGTGAATTGAGCAGATCGAATAGCATCGCGTGAATTTCGGTGCGGTGTTCAAACGGTTTTAACAGCGCTGCATTCTTGTTGCCAAACATGAATTCCAGCGCGCGATATTGATGCGACTGGAAACCGGAGGACTTTCCAAGACTGTCGCGGAATGCCGAATACTCGGTTGGCGTGAGCGTCGCGAGAATGTCCCACGCCTGAATCAGGTTGTTCATGATGCGCGACACGCGGGCGAGCATTTTGAATGCAGGAGACAATTCGCCGCTGCGAATCTGTTCACGCGCCGCGAGCAGTTCGTGCAGCATCAGCTTCATCCATAGCTCGGTGGTTTGGTGCTGGATGATGAAGAGGAGTTCGTTGTGCTCTGTTGAACGCGGATTTTGCGCTGCGAGCAATTGGTCGAGCCCGAGGTAATCCCCGTAGCTCATTTCATTGCGAAAATTTTCGAATGCGCCCTCGGGCAGGGTGGGTTTTTCGGTCATGGCTGTTTCACTTCCGCGAGTTGCGCTACGCTTCCGCCGGGCTACATATTCGTGTCTCTAGTACCGGTGCGGCTTTCAGGCCAATATCGCGCCGTGATCCCCACCAGTGCTCGTGTTTCAATACAGCGGCAGCGTAACCTTGAGAATCGTCCCCGTCTGCGACTCGGTGATAAACAGCTCGTTTGGCCGTTCCGGATTGATTGCGATATTGGTTGTCCAATCGCCGCGCGAGGAATCAACGCGGTACTTGGGTTCCCCGCGTTTATCAAATTGCCAAAGACAACCGAGCCCCTGATGCGCCACGTATAGATTGCCGTCGTCGTCGATGGCGAGGCCATCCGGCCCGGTGCCACCAGAAAGTTGAATAAACTTGCCGACCTTCGAAACGCCACCCTCGACCAACGGCACGCGCCAGATTGCATTGTCGCGCGTGACGGCAACGAACAGAATATTCTCATCGGGGCTTAACACCAAACCATTCGGACTGGGCACATTGTTCATCAGTTGCTGCAGGGTCCCGTCCACCTTCAATCGATACACGCAGCCTGAGGGATCCTGCAGGCCGCTCTGCCCCTGATCGGTGAAATAGAGATCGCCATTTTTTGCGAAAGTGAGGTCATTCACGCCCTGAAACCGCTGCGAAATGTAATGCGTCACCAACGGGGAAATTCGCCTTGCGTCGACGTCCATTGCCAACAGGCCATGACGATAGTCGGCGATGATGAGACGACCATCGGCATGAAACTTGAGCCCGTTCGGCCAGCCATCGTATTTGATGATCAGGTCCCATTCGCCGGTTGGTGTGATGCGAAATATTCGGCCAAACGGAATATCGGTGACCCACAGGTTTCCGAACGCGTCAAAGCAGGGCCCCTCAAGAAAGCTGTGAATATCCTTGCCGTGCAGATTGGCGACAACCCACGGATTGTGCGCGCCCGATTCGTGCAGATAGCTGGGCAACTCGAAAGCGGTTTCAGTGGTCAGGGAGAGTGGGGCGTTGAACATGGAGAGTCAGCAGTCGGAGTGAGGCTGTCATTATGCGACAAACCCTGCATGTCGCAAACCCGACACACTCACATATGACTCGGCAGCCACGTAATGATGGCTGGAAAGAAATAGATCAGCAGCACCGCGAGCATCATGAGGAAAAAAAACGGCATCCCGACGCGGGCGATGTAAGTAATTTCCCGCTTGGTCATCCCCTGCAAGACAAACAGGTTGAATCCAACCGGCGGTGTGATCTGCGCCATCTCGACCACCAGCACAATGAAGATACCGAACCAGATCGGATCGATCCCGGCTTTCTGGACGGTGGGCAGGATCACCCCCATCGTCAACACTACCATCGAAATGCCATCGAGAAAGCAACCGAGCACGATGTAGAAAATCATCAGTCCGAACAGCAACCAGAATTGCGAGAGGCCGAGTGAGCCTATCCATTCCGCAAGATGGCGCGGCAGGCCGATATAGCCCATCGCGAGCGTAAGGAATGCGGCACCGGCAAGAATAAGCGCGATCATGCAGTAGAGCCGCGTTGCGCCCATCAGGCTCTCGGTAAACGTATGCCAGCTCAGCGACCGTTGCACCGCAGAGAGTGCCAACGCGCCCACCACGCCGAGCGCTGCGGCTTCGGTGGCGGTAGCGATGCCGACATAAATCGAGCCCAGCACCAGCGTGATGAGCAACACCACCGGAATCAAATGGCGCGACTCATGAAGTTTTTGTGAGAACGTCAGATCTGCATCCGGCGGTGGAATTTTCTCCGGATTCAGCAGCGACCAGATGATGACGTAGCCCATGAATAGTCCCGCCAGCAGCAAGCCTGGAAATACGCCGGCAATAAATAATCGGGTGATGGACGTATCCGATGCCACGCCGTAGACAATCATGATGATCGACGGCGGAATCAGTAATCCCAGCGTGCCCGCACCGGCCAGCGAACCGATGGCGATGTTGTCCGGGTAGCCGCGTTTCTGCAATTCCGGTAGCGTCATCTTGCCAATCGTGGCGCAGGTGGCAGCGCTCGACCCTGAAACGGCCGCAAAAATCGTGCAGCCGATGATGTTGGTATGTAACAGCCGCCCCGGAATTTTCGACACCCACGGCGCCAGACCCTTAAACATGTCTTCCGAGAGTTTGGTGCGGAAGAGGATTTCTCCCATCCAGATGAATAGTGGCAGTGCCGTCAACGTCCACGACGAGGCCGACCCCCAGACGGTGACCGCCATCGCGTCGCCGACCGGACGCGTTGTGAATAATTCCATCGCAATCCACGCCACGCCCAGGAGGCCAATACCGATCCAGACGCCAGCGCCCAACAAGATAAACAACAACGCAATCAACGACGCCGTGATGAGTAAATCCATACTTATTCCAGCGCCTTGAATTCACTGCTGTCGATTGCCTTCAGTTTTCGCCCTGATGCCAGCAGCACAAACTCATCAAGTATCGCGATGAACAGCACCGCCGCGCCGAGCGCCATGGCAATCTGCGGTATCCACAGCGGCGTTGCGTCATTGCCCTGAGAAATATCGTTGAATGAGTAAGACTGATAAACGAGTCGTGTTGTAAAAAACGCGAACATACCGGAAAAAAACAACGCAATGGCATGCGCCACCAACTGCAATCGATGGCGTCCCGTTGAACCCAGCCGCTCCAGAATCAGCGTGACACGAATATGTTCGCCGCGCTTCAATGTATGCGCGAGCGCAAGAAAGCCCGCCGCGGCCATGCAATAGCCCGCGTAAGCATCGGAGCCACGCAAATTGAAATTCATCATGCGCCCAAGCACGCTGGCCAATACCATCGCCAGGGTGCCGACCATGAATACGGCAGCTAGAATGCCTGTGGCGTGATAAAGATACTCCAGCGCTTTACGCATATTGCTACCCGATAAGATGACACTTGGTCTGGAGTCGCTTCCAAGCCGATAAGTGAAGCAATAGTGAACGCACTAACGCTGTCGTTCCCGCGCAGGCGGGAACCCAGTGACTTATGCCGACCGACGCTGGATTCCCGCCTGCGCGGGAACGACGGGCCGTCTTGCCAGCGCTTACTTCCGATACGCCTCCAGCACCGCCTTCGCATCGGCCCCGGCACTTTTCTCCCATTCCGCCAGCATGGTTGCGCCGATCTTCCTTAAATCCGCTTTCAGCGCTGCGCTCGGCGGCACCACGTTGATGCCATTTTTGGCCATCGTGTCGAGCGTATCTTTGTTTTTCGCTTCCGACGCCTTCCATCCGCGCATCTCGGCATCGCCCGCCGCCTTTAGCACCGCGTCCTGCGTTGCCTTGTCCAGCGCATCGAACGCCTTTTGATTGACCACCACCAGATTTTTCGGTAGCCAGGCTTGTGCGTCATAGTAATACGCACCCTTGCCCATCGAGTCCCACACCTTGATATCGACACCAGTTGCACCCGAGGTCATGTGCGCTTCAACGACACCAGTGGAAAGTGCCTGCGCCAATTCGGCTGCCTGAATCGTCGCGGGTTGCGCTCCCAGCAATTCGCCGATGCGGTTGGTCTGCGGACTGTAAGCGCGCCATTTGACACCCTTGAGGTCGGCAGCGCTGTTCACCGCCTTCTTGGAATACACGCCCTGCGGTGGCCATGCGACGCTGTACAACACCTTCAAGCCTTGTTTACCCATACGCTGTTCAATCGCACTGCGCGAGACTTTCCACAGTTTCACGGCATCGACGTAGCTGTCGGCCAGGAAGGGAACCGAGTCGATGCCATACATCGGGTCCTCGTTCGCCAGCGCGGGCAACAAAAACTCGCCAAGCTGTGCCTGCCCGGCTTGCACGGCGCGCTTGATTTCGTTTTGCTTAAACAGCGAGCCTGCGTCATGCACCGTAATTTTAAGTTTCCCAGCGGTTGCCTTGTCGATATCGACCGCGAACTGGCGCACGTTCTCCGTATGGAAATTAGCCGGCGCATAGCCCGTCGGCATATCCCATTTTGTCTGTGCGATGACCGACGACATTGCGACGGCGAATCCCAGTGCCGCACACAGCGTGGTGAATCGTTTCATGTAACCTCCGTTGAGTGACTAATTGTTGGTAGACCAAACAGCATGATAGCGGCGAATGACTACGCAAGGGTCGATAGGTGCCACTTCAAGGATCATCGTATGATTGGCGGATGAAAACCGCCGCTTTCATGTTTGCCAATGCGACCGCGCAGCGATGACCATATCGGGCACATCGGGCACATGGCAATTCTGGATCGACCGCGGCGGAACTTTCACCGACATCGTGGCAAAAGCGCCCGACGGCGCGCTGCTGACCCACAAACTGCTGTCAGAAAATCCTGAGCAATACCGGGATGCCGCGGTTGCAGGAATTCGCCATCTTCTCGCGTTACCTGCGGGCATGCCCATCCCTGCTGATCAAATCGAAGCGGTGAAGATGGGCACGACGGCCGCCACCAACGCGCTGCTCGAACGCAAAGGTGCGCCGACAGTACTTTTCATTACCAAAGGATTCCGCGACCAGCTACGCATCGCTTACCAAAATCGCCCGCGCATATTTGACCGCCATATCAAGCTTCCTGAGCTCCTCCATTCAGGTGTCACGGAAGTCGAGGAGCGCATCGGTGCGCGCGGTGAAATAGTCATTCCTCTTGACGAGGCCAAGACTGAGAATGCCCTGAAAGCCGCGTGGAATAAGGGCTTTCGGGCTATTGCCATCGTATTGATGCACGGATATCGCTTCCACCAGCACGAGGCGCGCGTGGCTGATTTGGCACGTCGTGCAGGTTTTACGCAGATATCGGTTTCGCACCAGGCAAGTCCGCTGATGAAGATTGTTTCGCGCGGCGATACCACCGTTGTCGATGCCTACCTGTCGCCGATCCTGCGCCGCTATGTTGATCAGGTGGCAAGTGAGCTGCCAGGTTGCAAACTGATGTTCATGCAGAGCAACGGTGGACTTACCGATGCGACCAAATTCCAGGGCAAGGACTCGATCCTCTCCGGCCCTGCAGGAGGCATCATTGGGATGGTGCGGACGGCGACCGTCGCGGGTTTTGACAAAATTATCGGCTTTGACATGGGCGGCACATCGACCGATGTTTCACATTACGCGGGAGAACTCGAGCGCGAATTCGAGACGCAGGTCGCAGGGGTGCGCATGCGGGCGCCGATGATGGCGATTCATACTATCGCGGCGGGTGGCGGTTCTATTTTGCATTTCGACGGTCAGCGCTATCGCGTCGGTCCGGATTCTGCGGGTGCCAATCCCGGCCCGGCCTGCTACTGTCGTGGTGGACCGCTGACGGTGACGGATTGCAATGTCATGCTCGGAAAGATTCAACCGCATCATTTCCCAAGCGTTTTCGGACCTGCGGGCGATGCGGCGCTCGATACCGACATCGTCAGGAAAAAATTCGCCGCGCTCGCGGCTGAAATCGAAGCAGCAACTGGTGAAACGCAATCACTTGAGCAGGTAGCGGAAGGTTTTATCCGCATCGCAGTAGCCAACATGGCAAACGCGGTCAAATTCATTTCCGTGCAACGCGGCCACGATGTGACCGAATACACACTGAGCTGTTTCGGCGGTGCTGGTGGCCAGCATGCCTGCCTGGTCGCGGATGAACTCGCCATGACGCGCGTGTACATTCACCCGCTCGCGGGCGTACTTTCGGCTTACGGCATGGGTCTTGCCGATATCGTTACCATGCGCGAGAAGGCTGTTGAAATCGAGTTGACTGCGGACAGTCTTGGCAAACTCGGCGAAGCGCTTTTGGCGCTTGGACTGCTCGCTTCTGCCGAGGTTGAAGCGCAGGGCGTCGCGCCTGCAAGAATCCAGTTGAAGCGCCGCGTTCATTTGCGCTACGCGGGTACCGACTCGGCGCTGATCGTCAATTTCGGCGCGCTGGAAGAAATGCAGCTTGAGTTTGATACCGCATACAAAAAGCGCTTCAGCTTTCTGATGCCCGACCGCGCACTCATTGCCGAAGCGGTGAGTTGCGAAGCGGTTGGCGGCATGGATACGCCGACACCACATTTGTTCGGCAACGCCGCGGCAACACCTGCCATGCCGATTGAAACAGTGACCGTCACCTGTGGCGGAAAAATGCAAAACACGCCGATCTATGTGCGCGAGCATCTATGCCTGCATCAGCGCATCAGCGGTCCCGCCATCATCGCCGAAAAAAATGGCACCACTGTCATCGAGCCTGGCTGGCAGGCGGAGGTCAGTGCGTTGAATCACCTGGTGCTCACGCGCGTGGTTGCGCGCGCCGTTCGCTACGCGGTTGGTACCAAAGCCGACCCGGTAATGCTCGAGGTGTTCAATAACTTGTTCATGTCGATTGCCGAGCAGATGGGGTTGCGGCTGGCGAATACGGCTTACTCGGTGAACATCAAGGAGCGCCTGGATTTCAGTTGTGCGCTGTTCGATGCCGAGGGAAACCTTATCGCCAACGCACCGCATATGCCGGTGCACCTCGGTTCGATGGGCGAGAGCATCAAGACCGTGGTTCGCAAGAACGCGGGAAAAATGAAGCGAGGAGAAGTTTATGTATTGAATGATCCCTACAACGGCGGCACACATTTGCCGGATGTAACTGTCGTCACCCCCGTATTCGCCGATTCCGCAGACGAGATTCTCTTTTACGTCGGTTCGCGAGGCCATCATGCTGATATCGGCGGCATTACACCCGGCTCCATGCCGCCATTTTCAAAAACGGTCGACGACGAAGGCGTGTTGCTCGACAACGTCAAGCTTGTCGAGAATGGCGTCATGCTGGAGGCGGAAATGCGTGCAAGATTGAGCGGTGCCAGGCACCCGGCGCGCAATCCTGATCAGAACATTGCTGATTTGCGCGCGCAGATCGCGGCCAACGAAAAAGGTGTGCAGGAGCTCGGTAAAATGGTGGCGCATTTCGGGCTCGATGTCGTCAAGGCGTATATGCAGCATGTGCAGGACAACGCTGAGGAGAGCGTGCGCCGCATCATCGGTTCGCTGCAGAACGGCAGCTTCGCCTACGAAATGGATAACGGCGCGGTGATCAACGTGAGCATCCGTGTCGGTCCTGATAAGCGCAGTGCAAGCATCGATTTCACCGGCACGTCAGCGCAGCTCGAATCCAATTTCAACGCGCCCTCAGCAGTCGTTACTGCCGCCGTGTTGTATGTGTTCCGTACACTGGTCGATAGCGATATTCCACTCAATGCCGGTTGCCTGAAGCCGTTAACCATCATCATCCCGGACGGCTCGATGCTGAACCCGCGCCCACCGGCGGCGACGGTTGCGGGAAATGTCGAAACATCGCAATGCATTACCGATGCCCTCTACGGCGCGCTGGGCATCATGGCCGCGAGCTCCGGCACGATGAACAATGTCACCTTCGGCAACGACGTCTATCAATATTACGAAACCGTTTCCGGTGGAACCGGCGCAGGCCCGGGTTTCAACGGCTGTGACACGGTGCAGGCCCACATGACCAATTCGCGCATGACCGATCCGGAAATTCTCGAATGGCGCTACCCGGTGCGGGTGATTGAGCATTCGATTCGGCATGGCAGCGGCGGCGCGGGCAAGTGGCGTGGTGGCAATGGCGCTACCCGGCGTATTTGCTTTCTTGAGCCGATGACGGTGGCGATTCTTGCCGGCCATCGGCGCGTGCCGAATTTCGGCATGGATGGTGGGGGAGCTGGTGGTTTGGGAAAGACCTGGATCGAACGCGCAGATGGGAGCCGCACGGCGCTGTCGTACTCGGACCAAACCCAGATGAACGCCGGCGATGTGTTTGTGCTTGAAACACCGGGCGGCGGCGGAGTTGGATCGCCCGCCTGAACACAACCGGGCAAGACTGAGCACAAACAGGCGCAATCTACATTCACAAATAATCAGTGAGTTAAGAAACACTTCTCGAAAATATAAAATTCATTTTGACGAGATGTGAATTGCCTATAAAATGAGCGCCCGATGTTTGAGCAACAGTGACATCATAAAACCCCCGTCGCGCACATTGAAAATTGGCAACATCACGCTTGGCAATAATCTGATCGTCGCCCCGATGGCAGGCGTGACAGATCGGCCATTTCGCCAGCTCTGCAAGCGCTTGGGCGCGGGGATGGCGGTGAGCGAGATGGTGGCCTCTGATAGCCGTCTGTGGGCCACCGAGAAGTCAATCCGCCGGGGTGATCATACCGGCGAGATGAATCCCATCGTGGTGCAAATCGCTGGTGCCGCAGCCGGGATGATGGCCGATGCCGCCCGCCACAACGTCGACCAGGGCGCGCACATTATTGACATCAATATGGGCTGCCCTGCCAAAAAGGTATGCAGAGTGGATGCTGGTTCCGCGCTGATGAAAAACGAATTGCTGGTCGCGCAAATCCTGGAAACAGTGGTGAAAGCAGTCGCTGTTCCGGTCACGCTGAAAATTCGTACCGGCTGGGATCGTGAGCACAAAAATGCGCTTGTCATTGCGCGCATCGCCGAACAGTGCGGCATCGCGGCGCTGGCTGTTCACGGCAGAACGCGCAGTGATCTCTATGATGGCATTGCCGAGTACGACACTATTCGCGCCGTCAAACAAAGTGTCACCATCCCGGTTACAGCCAACGGTGACATCGATTCGCCTGAGAAGGCAAAATTTGTACTTGGCTATACCGGCTGCGATGCCATCATGATCGGCCGGGCTGCGCAAGGCCGTCCGTGGATATTTCGCGAGATTGCCCATTACCTTGAAACCGGCAAACATCTTGCCGCACCGACATACGCCGAAATTCACGCCATTGCCTCCACCCATTTAGGCGAGTTACACGGATTCTACGGTGAGGTAAAAGGTGTGCGTATCGCCAGAAAACACATCGCCTGGTATCTCGCAGGCTTACCCGGCGGAGCTGAATTTCGACATGTCATGAATATGATTGAGGACTCAGCGCAGCAAGTCGCCGCACTGGATCAGTTTTTTGCGCGATTGATTGACGGGGAAGCTGCCACACACAAAAAAGTGGCATAGGGAGCGGTTCAGAATAGAACTACAACAATAAAATAATAGTCAGGAAACAAAAAAAATGAATGTGCAACGAGATAGCGAACTTTCCGCGTGCGTGCGGAAAATGATGAAGCAGTATTTCCATGACCTCGACGGCGAAGGTGCCACCGACATCTACGACATGGTCGTCGCCAACGTCGAAAAGCCGCTGCTCGAAGTGGTGCTGCATCACGCCGAGGGCAATCAGACCCGTGCTGCAGAACTGCTTGGTTTGAACCGGAATACCCTTCGAAAAAAACTTACGCAGCATGGTATTGAATAGGGCGGTGAGGGTTGGCAGGTAACGAGTAACCGAACGTCGCCCGTTGCGGTCGCCAGCCACTCGTCACGCATCACTTGTCTTTAATTCCGGCTCCTACATGACCAACGACCATATCCCCATTCAGCGCGCGCTGATCAGCGTGTCCGACAAGACCGGCGTGGTCGAATTTGCGAAATTCCTCGTCAGCCGTAACGTCAAAATTCTTTCCACTGGCGGCACCGCAAAGCTGCTCGCAGAAAACGGTGTTAAGGTCGTGGAGGTTGGCGACTACACCGGCTTTCCGGAAATGATGGACGGTCGCGTCAAGACCCTGCATCCGCGCGTGCACGGCGGCATCCTCGCGCGTCGCGACCTGGCGCATCACACCGAGGCAATGAAAAAGCACGACATCCCGGCGATCGACATGGTGGTCGTGAATCTTTATCCCTTCGCTGCAACCATCGCCAAGCCGGATGTCACGTTGGAAGACGCCATCGAAAACATCGATATTGGCGGTCCGGCCATGGTGCGCGCTTCGGCCAAGAACTATCCGTTCGTGGCGATCATCACCGATTCGGGCGACTACAAAAAACTGATGGAAGAGATGACGGTGCATGGGGGCGCACTGGGCCACAACACACGTTTTGCATTGGCCAGGAAAGCCTTCGCACATACGGCGGAATACGACGGCATGATCAGCACCTATCTTTCCGCGCTGGATGGGGAAAATAATCGCCACGTCTTCCCCGACAAGCTGCACCTTACCTTCACCAAAGCCCAGGACATGCGCTATGGTGAGAACCCGCACCAGAGCGCCGCGTTCTATGTTGAAAAGCATCCCGCAGTCGGCACGCTGGCGCACTATAAGCAATTGCAGGGAAAGGAACTCTCCTACAACAACATCGCTGACGCCGATGCCGCATGGCAATGCTGCCGCGCATTCGACGTGCCCACCTGTGTGATTGTCAAGCACGCCAATCCGTGTGGTGTGGCCATTGCGGAAAGCACACTGACGGCCTATTCGCGCGCGCTTGAGACCGATCCGACTTCTGCGTTCGGTGGCATCATCGCCTTCAACCGCGAAGTCGACGGCGCGACGGCAGAGGCAGTTGCCAGGCAGTTTGTCGAAGTCGTGCTCGCGCCCGCATTCAACAGCGAGGCGCGCAAAATATTTGCGGCAAAGCAAAACGTTCGCCTGCTCGCTTTGCCGTTAGCTCCCGCCGTCAAGGACGTCGACATGAAGCGCGTCGGCGGTGGTTTGTTGGTGCAGAGCTCAGACGATTTTGATGTTTCGCAGTTAAAGGTGGTCACCAAGCGCAAACCCACCGCTGAAGAAATGAACGACCTCATCTTTGCCTTTCGTGTTGCCAAGTTCGTAAAATCCAACGCCATCGTTTTCTGTCGTTACGGCATGACACTCGGCGTAGGGGCAGGGCAGATGAGCCGTGTGGATTCGACCAAAATTGCCGCCATCAAGGCGCAGAATGCTGGGCTGTCGCTGGTTGGTTCAGTCGCCGCGAGTGACGCGTTCTTTCCGTTTCGCGATGGGCTGGATGTCATCGCGGACGCAGGCGCGACCGCGGTGATTCAGCCGGGCGGGTCGATGCGGGATGAGGAGGTGATCGCGGCGGCCAATGAGAAAGACATTGCGATGGTGATGACGGGGATGCGGCATTTTAGGCATTAAACAAATGGATGGCACCCGATTGAAACGGAAATGAAACTCCTCGTCATCGGCTCCGGCGGCCGTGAACATGCACTTGCTTGGCGGCTCACGCAAAATCCCGGGGTGCAGTGCGTCTACGTCGCGCCCGGCAACGCCGGCACCGCGCAGGAAGACGGTCTCGTCAACGTCAATATCACCACTATCCCTGACCTG
>JBKJMK010000225.1:0-21077 GCA_046596005.1 Usitatibacteraceae bacterium
AGGCGCACGGCATGCAAGCGGCACCGACTACTACGTGTCAGCTACCAAGCTTTACCTGGCCGGATTAGCGGGACGAAATGTGTTACTGAACGGCACATTGCGTGCAACCAAAGCCAATCAATTGGGGTTGCTGGGGTTCGGTGGTGACAAGCGCGACCGCTATCAAGTGGAATTTGAATCCTCAGCCGCCGTTTTGTTGACTGACTATTTCGCCATTGGCGCGGAATATCGTTTCAAGCCGAACAACCTGAACGTGTTTCGGGAAGATGACTTCGTCGATGTTTTTGCGGCTTGGTTTGTGAACAAGAATGTTTCCCTGACGTTGGCGTTTGCACGGCTCGGTCAGGTGGCCGACAAGAAAAAGCAGGACGGCCTTTACTTTTCAATTCAAATCAGCCGCTGAGGCGATCGCGTGATTGCAGTCTCAAAACGCGATGCTGCGGCGCACAAATATGCGGCGACTTGTATAATTCTTCATTAGCCGCTGCAAGTAAACGCTCATATGCCACACACTTTATACGACAAGCTTTGGGACGCCCATCTGGTTCACGAGGAATCAGACGGAACTGCGCTCATTTATATTGATCGGCATCTCGTGCACGAGGTCACCAGCCCCCAGGCGTTTGAAGGTTTGGAGATCAATGGAAGAAAGCCCTGGCGCCTGAAATCCATTGTCGCCACGGCTGATCACAATGTGCCGACGACGGCGCGCGATGAGGGTATCGCTGACCCGATCTCGCGGCTGCAGGTCGAGACACTGGACAAGAATATTGTCAAGTTTGGCGTGCAGGACTATTTTGGCATGCATGACGCCCGGCAAGGGATCGTGCATGTGATCGGACCCGAGCAGGGTGCGACACTACCCGGCATGACGGTCGTTTGCGGAGATTCCCATACGTCCACACACGGTGCGTTTGCGGCGCTGGCGTTTGGTATTGGTACTTCGGAAGTCGAGCACGTGATGGCGACGCAATGTCTGGTGGCGAAAAAATCGAAGTCGTTGCTGATTCGGGTCGAAGGCAAAGTTGGACGCGGCGTGACCGCCAAGGACATCGTACTTGCCATCATTGGGAAAATTGGCACTGCGGGGGGAACGGGCCACGCGATTGAATTTGCAGGCTCGGCCATTCGCGCACTCTCGATGGAAGGCCGCATGACGGTCTGCAACATGGCCATCGAAGCTGGCGCGCGCGCAGGTATGGTGGCCGCAGACGAGAAAACCATCGAATACTTGAAGGGCCGTCCGTTTGCGCCTAAAGGTGAAGTGTTTGATCGGGCCGCAGCTTACTGGAAGACACTGCGATCAGATCAAGGCGCAATTTTTGATCACGTAGTTGATCTGGATGCCGCTTCCATCACGCCCCAGGTGACATGGGGAACTTCGCCTGAAATGGTGACGAGCATCGATGGTGCCGTGCCGGAACCGGCGAAAGAAAGTGACCCGGTGAAACGCGAGGCGATGGAGCGCGCACTCGTTTATATGGGCCTCAATGCGGGGACACCGATTGCCGACATTCGCATCGATAAAGTATTTATCGGCAGCTGTACGAATTCGCGCATTGAAGACTTGCGCGCCGCAGCCGGCGTGCTTCGTGGACGGCGTATTGCCGATAACGTCAAGCTTGCGATGGTGGTCGCCGGTTCCGGTTTAGTGAAGCGCCAGGCAGAACTCGAAGGTCTCGACAAGATTTTTCTGGCAGCGGGCTTCGAATGGCGAGAACCAGGTTGCTCGATGTGCCTGGGGATGAACGATGATCGCCTCGCACCCGGCGAGCGCTGTGCATCAACATCGAATCGTAATTTTGAAGGCCGCCAGGGTGCTGGCGGGCGCACCCATTTAGTCAGTCCGGAAATGGCCGCTGCGGCGGCAATCGCAGGTCGTTTTGCGGACGTTCGTCAAATTTTGTGAAGGAGCATGAGATGAAGAAATTATTTGCATTGATCGCAATGTTTTCACTGTTCGCCGGATGCAACACGATTGAAGGTGTCGGCAAGGACATCAAGAAGGGCGGCGAGGTTATAGAAAAAGCCGCGGATAAGGCGAAGAATTAACCTGATGAAGCCTTTTCGCAGGCATACCGGGCTGGTCGCGCCGCTTGACCGCGCCAACGTTGATACGGACGCGATTATCCCCAAGCAGTTCCTGAAATCGATCAAACGTACCGGCTTTGGCGAGAATGCGTTCGATGAATGGCGCTACATGGATCATGGCGAGCCGGGGATGGACAACGGCAAGCGTCCGTTGAATCCGAATTTCGTGCTGAACCAGTCTCGCTATCAGGGTGCCACCATTTTGCTTACACGCAAGAATTTTGGTTGTGGCTCTTCGCGTGAGCACGCGCCATGGGCGTTACAGCAATTTGGTTTCAACGCGATCATCGCGCCGTCTTATGCAGATATATTTTTCAATAACTGCTACAAGAACGGATTGCTGCCGATCGTTTTGAGCGAACTGGAAGTAGATCATTTGTTTAACATTGTCGTGGCGACCAACGGCTTGAAGTTGAACGTCGATCTCGAACGACAGGTTGTGGAAGTGCCGAACGCTGAAACCTACAAATTTGATGTCGAGGATTCCCGCAAGCAGTCGTTGCTCAATGGCTGGGACGAAATAGGCCGCACGCTGCGACACAACGACAAGATCAAAGCCTATGAGGCAGCGCGGGCCCAACAAGAACCCTGGCTTTTTAACTAACGATTAAAAATGAAGATTGCAATCATGGCCGGCGACGGCATCGGCCCCGAAATCATGGTCGAAGCATTTAAAGTGCTCGACGTGTTGCGACGCGACGGTTTGAAAATTGAAACAGAGATGGCGCTCATAGGTGGTGCGGCGTTTGATGCGCATGGTCATCCGCTGCCGTCGGCGACCTTGAAGCTGGCGCAGGATGCTGATGCTGTGCTGTTCGGGGCGGTTGGTGGGCCCAACTACGATACGCTGCCACGCGAGCATCGACCGGAAAAGGCAATCCTGGGTCTGCGCAAGGAATGCGATTTTTTCGCGAATCTGCGCCCCGCGATTGTATTCCCGGAGCTGGTCCATGCATCTTCACTCAAGTCGGAAATTGTCGCTGGACTCGATCTGATGATCATCCGCGAACTGACAGGTGATATTTATTTCGGTGAGCCGCGCAGTATTTCTGGTGAGAAGGGTAACCGCGTCGGAATAAACACGATGCACTACACCGAGGCGCAAATCCGGCGCATCCTGCATGTGGGATTTCAAACTGCGCTATTGCGCAACAAGCGGCTTTGCTCGATCGACAAGATGAATGTACTCGAGGCGATGCAGCTGTGGCGCGATATTGCCATTGAAATCGCGCCTGAATATCCTGAAGTCGAACTTACCCACATGCTCGTCGACAACGCCGCGATGCAATTGGTCAGGAACCCGAAACAGTTTGATGTCATGGTCGCAGGAAACATGTTCGGCGATATTCTTTCCGACGAGGCATCGATGCTGACCGGGTCAATCGGCATGCTGCCATCTGCATCGCTGGACGCGAAAGGTAAAGGACTGTACGAGCCGATTCACGGGTCAGCACCGGATATCGCCGGTAAAGGTGTGGCGAATCCGCTGGCGCTGTTGCTGTCGCTGGCGATGATGATGCGCTATACATTCAAGCTTGCAGATGTCGCGACACGGGTAGAAGTCGCGGTCCGCAAAGCGCTGGCATCCGGGTTACGGACCGGTGATATTGCCAAAAAAGGTGAAAAAATTTGCAGCACGAGTGAAATGGGCGCAGCGGTCGAAGCAAATATGTAGGTCTGGCATTGGCGCGCCTTTCCGGGCATTTGCGGCCTGGAACCCGCGCCAGTTGTTGGGTTTATATATTATTTGATTGTTGTTGTATTGGAAAGACGTGTAACGGAATCATGGCAATGTTGAAAGTCGGAATGGTCGGTTGGCGTGGCATGGTGGGCTCGGTACTCATGGACCGCATGCGCACAGAGAATGATTTTGCATTGATCGAGCCGGTCTTCTTCACGACGTCAAACGTCGGTGGGCAAGCACCCGCTGAAGCCAGCGGCGCACCGCTCCTGGATGCAAAGGATATTTCGCATCTCAAACAGATGGATGTGATCGTCACCTGCCAGGGCGGTGACTATACGACGGAGATTTATCCGCAACTACGGGCAGCCGGGTGGGGCGGTTACTGGATCGATGCGGCGAAGACGCTGCGCATGAAAGACAACGCAGTCATCATTCTTGACCCGGTAAATATGCCGGTGATTCAACGCGCGTTGTCAACGGGTGTGCGAGATTACATCGGCGGTAATTGCACCGTAAGCTGCATGTTGATGGGCTTGGCCGGCCTGTTCAAGGCCGATCTCATCGAGTGGATGACCTGCATGACATATCAGGCGGCCTCCGGTGGTGGTGCCACCCATATGCGCGAACTGCTCGCCCAATTTGGCATGCTGCACGCCGAGGTGAAATTGCTATTGGCTGATCCGCATGCCGCGATTCTGGAAATTGACCGTAAGATTCTGGCCAGACAGCAAACGTTTTCTGCTGATGAAACCCAATATTTCGGTGTGCCATTGGGTGGCAATTTGATACCGTGGATAGATAAAGATATGGGGACAGGAATGTCGCTGGAGGAATGGAAGGGCATGGCAGAGACCAACAAGATTTTGGGACGTGGTGAAGGCTTTGGAACACCAGCAACACCGATCGACAGCTTGTGCATTCGCGTCGGTGCCATGCGTTGCCACAGTCAGGCGCTCACGATCAAGTTAAGGAGGGACGTGCCGCTGGCGGACATCGAGTCGATCATAGGTGCTGATAACGAATGGGTGAAAGTAATTCCTAACGAGCGGGAGCGCAGCATTCGGGAGCTGACGCCCGCTGCGGTGACGGGAAGTATGCACATCCCTGTTGGACGACTTCGAAAGCTTGCCATGGGGCCTGAATATCTTTCTGCATTTACCGTCGGCGACCAGTTGTTGTGGGGCGCTGCGGAGCCGTTGCGGCGCATGATTCGTAACATTTTGGAAAGATAGTTTGAAAATAGCTTATTTATCAAATGGTTAGCGGCTTTTTTTGGAAAAATATGTGAGAAAATCCAATCGCGGGTTGAAAAATCGCGCTGTTTCGCTTCTAATGCTAGAAAGCGAATAAAGTTGCAACAATAACTCGTTGATGTTATTTTAATTTGTGCTCGAAAATTCGAAGGGTTGGGGTCTACGCATGAGCCGTCCACCGAAAACAAAATTAGCCGTGGCATTGGGGGGTATCTTCTTCGCATTTTCCGCGTTGGTCGTTAACGCGGCAGGCCTAGGTAAACTCACTGTCAATTCCGCATTGGGTCAGCCACTTTCGGCAGAAATCGAACTTGTTTCGCTTCAGCCCGGTGAGTTCGATTCCATCTCCGGGCGGGTAGCGAGCCCCGAGTCCTATGGCGAAGCCCGCATTGAATACTCCCCGCTACTGCGCCAATTGCGTTTTAGTACCGAGCGCCGTGGCAACGGGACACCGGTTCTCAAGATCTCAAGCAACGCACCGATCAACGAACCATTTCTCGATGTACTCGTCGAGATGAATTGGCCAGCAGGCCGCCTGTTACGCGAATATCCGATTTTGCTGGATCCGCCGGGCTTCAATGAAGCGCGGGTTTCACCGCCTGCCGCGACCATTGCCAGGGCAGCCACGGCAACGCCACAAGCGTCCGCAGTATCGAGCCCGGTTATCGCGTCGGCACCAATTACCGGTTCGCCGTCGGCGAAGTCTGAGGCTGGTGGCGACACCTACGGTCCGGTTAAACGTGGCGATACGTTGAGTAAGATCGCCAAAGAAATTAAATCAGACACCGTTTCTCTCGAGCAAATGCTGGTGGCACTTTATCGCGAGAATAAAGGGGCGTTTGTCGACAGCAACATGAATCGGCTGCGAAGCGGCCAGATATTGCGCGTCCCTTCCGCCGGCGATGTCGCCAACATATCTGCGAGCGAAGCGCGCAGCGAGATCAAAGTGCAGGTTGCCAATTGGAACGCGTATCGTGAGCAGGTCGCGGGCACGGTTGCAAGCGTACCGGCAAAGGCTGCGTCAAATGAAGCAACGGGCAAGATAACGGTAGCCAAGCCGGATGCGCCGGCTCCAGCGGTCGCGTCCAGGGATCAATTGAAGATCGCCAAAACCGATGGAACGCCAGGCAAAGTTGGTGGTGTCGGGGCGGCAGGTGGCGCGCAGGATCAGGTGAATGCGCTCAAGGAAGAAAAGATCGTTCGGGAAAATGCATTGAAAGAAGCAAATTCGCGGGTCATCGATCTTGAAAAGCAAATCACGACGATGCGTAAGCTCGCAGAAGTTAAAGGCCTTGGCGCACCCGCAGATGCAAAGATGGCAGTCAAGCCAGACGACAAGGCTGCGCCTAAGATCGACACCAAGCCAATGCCCGCAGCGCCGCCGGTTGTACCGCCGGCAGATATTAAAGTCGCGCAAGTTACGCCGCCAGTTGTTGCTGCAACAGATCCAGCCAAAGACCTCGCAAAAGCTGACATCAAGCCTGCGGATGCAAAGGTTGAACCACCGAAAGCTGATGTAGTAGCCGCCGCAAAACCAGCTGATACAAAGCCCATTCCACCCAAGAAAATTGCCCCACCTCCTCCTCCCGCGTCTAGTACGCTGGACGATTACGGTTTGATTATTGGTGGGGGCGTTGCAGCATTGCTCGGCGTAGGCGGATTATTCCTATTCATGTCGCGCCGCAAAAAGAAAAGCCAGGTCGGCAACACCAGCATGAGCAGAACTTCTTCAATCATGCCTGACGACTTAAAACCGAATACCGTTACTGGCAACAAAGGCGGCGGTTTAGTTGATACGGGTAATAGTTCCTTCCTCACTGACTTTGACAAGACTGGCCCTGGCAGCATCGACACCGATGAAGTGGATCCACTTGCCGAGGCCGATGTCTATATTGCCTATGGCCGTGATGCGCAGGCTGAAGAAATCCTCAAGGAGGCTCTGGGTCGCGACAAGAACCGCCACGAGATTACCTTGAAATTGCTGGAGATTTATCACAATCGCAAGAGCACGCAAGCGTTTGAAAACGTTGCGCGTGAATTCAAGGTTAGTGTTGGTGAAGATAGCCCGCATTGGGCCAAGGCAGCGGCAATGGGCGCGGCTATTGATCCAAAAAATGCGCTTTATAGCGGCAGCGGTGCCGCATACGCGACGACAGGTGCATTTGTGGCTGGCAGCGCTGCGATGGCAGCAGCAGGCTCTGAGCACGCTACACCGCCGGACATCGATTTTGATCTGGGCTTTTCGGATACATCTGCGGCCCCTTCTTCGACGATTGACATTTCGGCACCAGACAGCAAGCATGCGGCAATGTCAGGTGGCAGCGACTTTGATCTGGATCTGAATACAGGTACGAGTTCGGCCGCGCATACAGACATCGACTCAGGTTCAGGGCTCGATTTTGATTTGGCGCTGGACGTGCCAATGCCTGCTTCCCAGAATGCGACAGAATCACCATCGTTTGATTTTGATCTGTCGGCACTTTCACTGGACGAACCGGCACATCTCGCGACACAAAAAATGACCGCTGTGACAACGGAGCAATTTTCGAGGACAGTCGCGCCGCCGCCGAAGGCTACTTCGCTGAGTGATTTCAGCCTTGATCTTGATGCCCCCGTCGCACCATCGGCTGGTGACCAAGGTGGCGATAGCAGCGCAGTTGCGACAAAGCTTGAACTTGCCAAGGCCTACGTGGAAATTGGCGATAGCGATGGTGCCAAGGATATTCTCAACGAAGTTGCGCGGGAAGGTTCGCCAGCGCAACAGGCTGAGGCCAAAAAACTGATCGCGGGCCTTTGACGTTTTCGATGTTTTGGAATTAGGGCGCGGCAACGCGCCCTTTGTTTTTTTGCGGGTTTAAATGCGCATCGCACTGGGGCTGGAATATCGCGGTACTCATTACTGTGGTTGGCAAACCCAGCCAACCGGCTGCGCGGTACAGGATCATCTTGAGCGCGCGCTGGAGAAGTTTCTTGGCGCACCGGTTTCCACAGTCTGCGCTGGCCGTACTGACACCGGCGTACACGCGGTGACACAAGTCGTACATCTGGACACCGCAATAGCCCGTGACGACATTTCGTGGGTTCGCGGAACCAATACCAGTCTTCCGGCTGACATTCGGGTGGTGTGGGCCAAACAAATGGCCGGGGACTTTCACGCGCGCTATTCCGCGACCTCACGCACCTACCGTTACGTGTTGCTGAATGCCCCGGTCGCTAGCGCGGGGTTTACCGGCCTGGTCGGCTGGTTTCATTCACCGCTTAACATCGCGAAGATGCGGGAAGCTGCAGCGCTGCTATTGGGTGAGCACGATTTTTCCGCATATCGCGCCGCTGAATGCCAGGCGAGGACACCGGTCAAAACGATGTATGAGGCTGGCGTTGAGCGCATCGGCAATTTCGATGAAACGCATCAGTTGTTGATGCTTCAATTTCGCGGCAATGCTTTTCTGCACCACATGGTGCGTAATGTCGTTGGTGAGCTGGTGTATGTTGGTGCGGGGCGACGAAGCCTCGCTGAATTCCGCGAAATTTTCAACGCTCGTGATCGTACCCGCGCTGCACCAACATTTGCACCTGACGGTCTCTATCTTTGCGATATCGCGTACGATGATCGCTTTGGTTTGCCATCTATTCCCAGTCGAAGTCCCTTCGGTTTTTAGCCATGTCCCGCACTCGTATCAAAATTTGTGGAATCACGCGCATTGAAGATGCTGTCTGCGCCGCAGCAGCGGGGGCGGATGCGATCGGATTGGTTTTTTACGGGCCCAGTCCGCGCGTTGTGACGCTTGAACAGGCTGCCTCTATTTCAAACGCATTGCCACCGTTCGTGTCGACGGTCGCACTGTTTGTAAATGCCACGCCCGTTGAGGTTGGTAACGTTATCGTTCGCCTGCGGCCATCAATCCTGCAATTTCACGGTGACGAAGACGCGGCATATTGCACGCAATTTGGCATTCCATTTCTTAAGGCAATCCGCGTCGGCAGCGGGATGACTGCTGTTGATTTGTTAGAATATCAGGAAAGATTTCACGCGGCATGCGCGTTGTTGCTCGATACCTTGTCCGCCGGCGTATATGGCGGTAGCGGCGAGTCGTTTGACTGGAACGTAATTCCTGATGTGATGCGTCGCCGTATTGTACTTTCGGGTGGTTTGCTGCCTGACAATGTGGGCGATGCGATTCAGCGGATCAGGCCGCTGGCGGTCGACGTGTCGAGCGGTGTTGAATGCGTTGGATTACAAAAAGGTGTGGATGGCGTGAAAGGTGTCAAAGATCACGCCAGGATTCAGAAATTTATAAAGGAAGTACGCGATGCAGATGCAGTTTGAAAGCTACAATTTCCCCGATGCCAGGGGGCATTTCGGTCCCTATGGTGGCGTGTTCGTGGCGGAGACTTTGCAGGCTGCGCTGCGTGAGCTCAATCTGGAATATGAAAAAGCCAGGGCCGATCCGGCATTTGTGGCTGAGATTCAATACGAACTGAAACACTTTGTTGGTCGTCCAAGTCCGATTTATCACGCCAGGCGCCTGTCCGAAGAGCTTGGTGGCGCGCAGATTTATTTGAAGCGTGAAGACCTGAACCATACCGGCGCGCATAAAGTAAATAATACGGTCGGTCAGGCACTGCTGGCACGCCGTATGGGTAAGCGACGCGTCATCGCTGAAACCGGTGCCGGCCAGCATGGCGTGGCCACCGCCACTGTCGCGGCGCGCTATGGGATGGAATGCGTGGTCTACATGGGCAGTGAAGACATCCGGCGCCAGGCACAAAACGTCTACCGCATGAAGCTGCTTGGTGCGACGGTCGTGGCCGTTGAAAGTGGTTCCAAAACCTTGAAGGATGCGTTGAACGAAGCGATGCGCGATTGGGTCACGAACGTAGAAAATACCTTCTACATTATCGGTACCGTCGCCGGACCGCACCCATATCCCATGATGGTTCGCGATTTCAATTCGGTTGTCGGCAAGGAGTGCATCACACAGATGCCTGACATGATCGGGCGCCAACCCGATGTGGTGCTTGCCTGTGTTGGTGGGGGGTCCAATGCAATGGGGATTTTTTACGACTACATCCCGTATGCCGGCATACGCCTGATCGGTGTTGAAGCGGGCGGCGATGGCATTGCCACGGGCAGGCACGCGGCATCGTTGTCAGCGGGATCGCCGGGGATACTGCACGGCAATCGCACCTATCTCATTCAGGATGCGAATGGCCAGATCATCGAGACGCATTCGGTATCCGCGGGCCTCGATTATCCAGGTGTCGGACCGGAGCACGCCTGGCTGAAAGACACTAAACGCGCCGAATACATCGCGATTAATGATGATGAGGCGCTGGCAGCGTTCCATCGCTTGTGCCGCACTGAAGGTATCATCCCGGCGCTGGAATCGAGCCATGCGGTTGCCGAGGCCATGAAGATGGCACCGACAATGTCGAAAGACAAAGTAATATTGGTGAATCTATCCGGTCGTGGCGATAAAGACATGGCGACGGTTGCGGAACGGTCCCACGTCCCCCTCGGTAGTCAGCAATAATGACGCGTGCAGCTTCAAGGATCGCCAGCACGTTCGCGCGACTAGCCGGCGAAAAAAGAAAGGCGCTCATTCCATTCGTGACTGCCGGCGATCCATTGCCACAAATAACCGTACCGTTGATGCACGCCATGGTGGACGCCGGTGCCGATATTATTGAGCTTGGCGTACCTTTTTCCGATCCCATGGCTGATGGCCCGGTCATTCAGCGATCTTCCGAACGTGCGTTGAAGTTTGGCGTCGGCCTGAACGACGTTCTCTCCTACGTCAGTGATTTCCGCAAAACGAATAAGACAACGCCCGTGGTGTTGATGGGCTACGCAAATCCAATTGAACGCATGGGCGTGAAGGTATTTGCCGAGCGCGCAAGTACCGCGGGCATGGATGGTGTACTGGTGGTGGATTATCCACCCGAAGAAAGTCATGAATTCGTTCTAGCGATGGATGCATCGGGCATAGACGTTATTTATCTGCTTTCGCCTACGTCGTCCCCCGATCGCATCAAACTGGTGTCGGCTGCTGCGCGTGGCTATATTTACTACGTCTCGCTCAAAGGCGTATCGGGTGCCGCTAATATCGATACCAGCGAAGTCGAATCGATGATCGCAAAAA
The DNA here is from genome assembly GCA_046596005.1 of Usitatibacteraceae bacterium. Classification (GTDB taxonomy): domain Bacteria; phylum Pseudomonadota; class Gammaproteobacteria; order Burkholderiales; family Usitatibacteraceae; genus UKL13-2. Next base: position 11,172 of record JBKJMK010000225.1, read on the forward strand.
TAAAATCGCAGACAAATTTGCCGGTCGGTGTGGGCTTTGGTATTCGCGATGGCGAAACCGCCAAACGCATTGCCGGATTCGCCGATGCCGTGGTAATTGGTTCGCGCATCATTCAGGAAATCGAAGCTTCAACACCGGAAACCGCAGTCGAAAAAGTGCGCTTGCTGCTCAAGAACATTCGCGAAACGATGGACTCATGAGCTGGTTCAGGAAGTTACTGCCCCCCAAGATCAAAACCAACAGCACTGCTCCTAAAAAAGCGGTACCAGAAGGTTTGTGGAGCAAATGCCCGGCGTGCCAGGCGACGCTTTATTTCACCGATCTGGAGAACAATCAGCACGTTTGCCCGAAATGCAATTACCACAACCGCGTTTCCGCACGCGCCAGACTTGATATGTTTTTCGATCCCGAAGGCAGGGCGGAAATTGGCAGTGAAGTTGTGCCTGTCGACAGCCTTAAATTCAGGGACAGCAAGAAATACGTTGATCGACTGGAGGATGCCGAAAAGGCGACCGGTGAAACCGATGCCCTGGTGGTAATGCAGGGGACAGTGCTAAGTGTGTCATTGATTGCAGCGGCCTTCGAGTTCAACTTTATGGGTGGATCGATGGGTTCGGTCGTCGGTGAACGATTCGCGCGTGCGGTAGAGGCGTGTGCCGACGAAAAGATGCCGTTTGTATGTTTCACTGCGTCGGGCGGTGCCCGTATGCAGGAGGGCCTGCTGTCACTCATGCAAATGGCAAAAACCACATCATGTCTGCATCAGCTTTCCAAGGCCCGCCTGCCGTTTATTTCCATTTTGACCGACCCGACCATGGGCGGCGTCTCAGCGAGCTTTGCGATGTTGGGTGACGTCGTGATCGGCGAACCTGGTGCACTCATCGGTTTTGCCGGCCCACGTGTGATCGAGCAGACCGTACGCGAAACCCTTCCTGAAGGCTTCCAGCGCGCTGAATTCCTGCTGGAAAAAGGTGCCATTGACATGATCGTTGATCGCCGACAGATGCGGGCCAAGGTTGCGCAATTGGTGACGTTGCTGCAGAAAGAGCCTGCACCTGTTATCGCCGCGGCATGACGCGCGGCGCACCAAAAAACCGGTTTCGACTATAAGCTGATAATTGCTTGTGTTGTTATCGTCATCTGCGGCGAAAAAAAACCGACCCAACGCGCCGGTTTTTTTTAATATTGCCGTCGGGCAAACCGGCACTCAGCAGCGAATCAAACCGACTTAGCCCTTTTTGAAGAACACGTAGTCTGCTTGATAGCCTACCGTGGTCTTGGCGCCGACATTGGCCGCCGCACAAGCCGGCGTGGCCGGTGCGACGCCGCCAACCGTTTTTAAGCGCTGGATGTAGGTAACGTCATTCATCGCACCTTTGCCGGTCGAAGGCGCTGCCTGCACCAATTGCAGCGGAATGGAACCGGCTGCACCGGGCGAAACGGCCAATTGCTTGCCAGTCACCTTGGAACCGTCGTTGGATTCCCAGGTTGGGCCTGCATAGTATTTGCCGACTGCTTTTTTATTTGCGTCCAACAATTGGGCATCGGGGCCCGCGAAGGTCCAGGCGAACGTGCCGGGCTTGTCAGCGACTGCTTTGCATTCGTAAGCCAGCGTGCCTACACCGACGAGCGTGAGCGCAGCCTTGTTGCCAGCGGGCGGTGTGACTTCAGCGGGAACCTGTGCGAACGCAGAGACAGCGGCCAGTGAAGCGATCATTGGAAGGACGTTGAAACTATTTTTCATGGGAGATACTCCAGAAGATTGATGAAAAACCAGATTGTGAGGAACAATGGGTGCCACAGGGAAGAACTACACCGGAACGGCGCTGATGAATGTGCCGTAGACGTTGCATGTGAGTGTACTAAAAAAAATGCCAGCGCCGCATCATCCTGACGAACTCACGCCACCGCTCAATTTATGAGAGCATGCAACGATGCAGAAGTCCATTCTACGCGGATCTCGAAGGCAAAACGGCCTAGAAGCCTTGCCAGTAATAGCGTTACGTATTGTTTGCGAAGAAAGTGGAAACAATGCCGGCTGCGCGTTCAACGTCGTCGCGCGAAACATCGATGTGTGTGACCCAGCGTTGCTTACCGTAGGCTGCAGAGACAAGAACGCCGTGCAATTTGAGGTGTGCGTTGAAGGCAGCAAACAACGGTGCGGGAACTTCTGCCCATAAAATATTGGTTTGCGGCGGGTCGATTTTCAGTTGCCCTCGCGAGGCCGTGAGCAGGCTGCTTGCCAGCCAGGCCGCATTCGCATGGTCGTCCTTGAGGCGCTCCACGTGATGATCAAGCGCATGCGCTCCCGCTGCTGCAATCACGCCCGCCTGGCGCATGCCGCCGCCGAGCATTTTTCGCATTCGCCTTGCCTTGGCGATGAGGGATTTGCTGCCGAGCAGCAATGATCCTACCGGCGCACCGAGACCTTTGGACAAACACACCGACACGCTGTCGAATGGCTGACAAAGTACCTTGGCCGCGTTAACCGGAGAGGTAGGGAATGCCGCAGTGGAGGCAGTGTAGACAGCGGCGTTAAACAAGCGCGCACCATCGAGGTGTGTCGCAAGTCCATGCGCAGTGGCAAGTGCCTTCACCTTCGGTGCGTAATCCGCAGGCAGTACTTTGCCTCCCCACGTATTTTCCAACGCGATGAGCCGTGTGATGGCGTAGTGCGTATCGTCTGGTTTGATTGCTGCTTCAATCGCTGCCAAGTCCATTGTGCCGTCGGCGCGCTGCTCAAGTGGCTGTGGCTGAATCGAGCCCAGGACAGCCATGCCGCCTGCCTCCCAGCGGTAAGTGTGCGCCATCTGTCCGACAATCACTTCGTGGCCGCGCTCGCAATGCGCCAGCAATCCCAGCAGATTGGTTTGTGTGCCACTGATGCCGTACACCGCTGCTTCGAATCCCAGCATCGCGGCGGCTTTTTCTTCCAGCGCGTTGACGGTTGGGTCTTCACCATAAACGTCGTCTCCGACCGGCGCGTTCCGCATTGCCTCACGCATTGCTGCCGTCGGGCGGGTAACTGTATCGCTACGAAAATCCATGGCGCTGCTTTCTAACTGGGAGACAATCACACGCTGCAAAAAATTTCACGCGTAAGGCTGATCATCCTCAGGATGCGGTCATCCCTGATTCGGTAAAGGACCTTGGTGGCTTCCCGGCGTGAATCAATCATGCTGCAGGCTCTGAGTATCGCGAGGTGCTGAGAGACGTTGCTCTGCGTGGAGCCCACCGCATCAGTGATTTCCTGCACCATCATTTCTCCTGACGAAAGCAGGCACAGAATCTTGATGCGCAGCGGATGCGACATGGCTTGCATCGCCACAGCGGCCTGTTCAATATTCTCGGCCTTGCCGATGAGCGCAAAAATATCCTGCGGTGCGTTTTCAGGCGTTTGCGCCTTCACGGGCGGCTTTGCATCGATTGCCTTGCGTGCCATGGCTATGCTCGCGAACGTGTAAATGTTTTCATCGCATCAGGAGCCAAACGCATTCAGCCCCGTTTGAGCACGTCCAAGAATGAGAGCGTGCACATCATGCGTACCTTCATACGTATTCACGGCTTCCAGATTCATCATGTGACGGATGACGTGGTACTCGTCGGCGATGCCATTGCCGCCATGCATGTCCCGGGCAGTGCGCGCAATGTCGAGCGCCTTGCCGCAACTGTTTCGTTTGATAAGTGAAATCATTTCCGGCGTGGCGCGGCCTTCGTCGAGCAAGCGACCGACGCGCAGCGAGCCTTGAAGTCCCAATGAAATTTCGGTCTGCATGTCGGCCAATTTCTTTTGCACCAGTTGCGTAGCGGCAAGCGGTTTGCCGAACATGATGCGGTCAAGCGTGTATTGGCGCGCCGCGTGCCAGCAAAATTCGGCCGCGCCCAGCGCGCCCCAGGAAATGCCGTAGCGCGCTTTGTTCAGGCAACCAAATGGCCCTTTCAAGCCTTTTACATTGGGCAGCAGGTTTTCATCCGGCACAAACACATCGTCCATCACGATTTCGCCGGTGACCGATGCCCGTAGCGAAAACTTGCCTTCGATCTTCGGTGCCGACAAACCCTTCATGCCTTTTTCGAGCACAAAACCGCGAATGGTCTCGTTGTCGGACTGGTCCTTGGCCCAGACGACAAAAACATCTGCAATCGGCGAATTGGTAATCCACATTTTGGCACCGTGTATTTGGTAACCACCAGGCACCTTTTTCGCGCGGGTTTCCATCGATGAGGGATCCGACCCGGCATTCGGCTCGGTAAGACCGAAGCAGCCAACCATTTCGCCAGTGGCCAATTTTGGCAGCCATTTTTCGCGCTGCGCTTCGTTTCCATAGGCGTGAATAGGGTGCATCACCAATGACGATTGCACACTCATGGCAGAGCGATATCCCGAATCGACACGTTCGACTTCACGCGCGATCAAGCCATAGGCGACATGATTTACGCCTGCACAACCGTAGCCTTCGATGGTAGACCCAAGAAATCCTAACGCACCCATTTCATTCATGATCTCGCGATCAAATCTCTCATGGCGGTTTGCCATCAACACGCGTGGCAACAATTTTTCCTGACAATAGGCATGTGCAGAATCGCGAATCATGCGTTCTTCATCTGAGAGCTGGTCATCGAGAAGAAGGGCGTCGTCCCATTTGAATTGGGCTTTGAGGTCGTTCGGTTTCATTTTTTTAGTTTTACGGTGAGAGGAAAGTATTTTACGCGAAGGAAGAAGTCTTCGATTCCAGATTTGCTTGCTCAATACAATATATCTATGTTGATCGATAAATAGTAAATTTGCCCATGAACAAGACCGGATCAAGCATGGCGGCAGAATCTTCGAGCGAAAGTTGCGTAATATGTGAGGCCACTGTTCGGGGCTCGGTGCCGAGTATGACCAGCGAATCGCTATTAGGTGAACACGGTGAATTGAAAATTCAACACAACGGTGAGCGATACAGCTTGCGGCGCACACGCCAGGGCAAATTAATTCTGACCAAATAAAGATCTTCCGCCAGCCAGGATTGCGCTATAACGCACGAACCCAGCCAGCTATCAACGTAGGACGGGAGCAAACGATGCTGGCATTTCCGACCATTCCTATTGGCAATCGCGAAGGGCATTTCGCTGCAACGCGGGCCACGTCGGTAAGTGGGTTCGTCCCCCGACGTTCATTCACGCCAACCAACGGTTCGCGCATCTCGTCGCTGATCCTGGTGGTGATCGCCCATATCGCCAGCTTTTATTTGCTTGCCTTGTCGCCCGCCCGCGAGATATTCCGCAATCAGTCGATTCTCAGTCTGCGCGAGCGTTACAGGGACACAGAGACAGCGGTGAGACTGACTCTGGGTGCTATCACAATCTGTTGAGGATGTGGGCCGGTGCATAGGCGGTAAACACAAGCACTGGTGCGGATCACAGCATGAAAATGCTTGGCAAGCCGCACCAGCGCTTGTGTTTTCCCGTTTTATACGGCGCGAGTAGAATCGACCCCTCACCCCACTCCAAGCGCCAACATGCCCAAGAAAAACAAATGCATCACCGCTGAAGATCTCTGGAAAATCCAGCGTCCCTCATCGCCGTCGCTTTCCCCTGACGGCGCGCAAGTCTGCGTCGTTGTCACCAAGCATCACATGGCGGAAAACAAAAGCAGCGCGCATCTGTGGCTGCTTTCAACGTTTGGCGGTGAGGCACGCGAATTGACGCAATGCGGTGAAAAAGATGGACAACCGCAATGGGCACCGGACGGCACGACCATCGCATTTGTGGCCAAGCGTGCCCGGGTTGAAAATGCGGGCAAGGCAGTTGATGAAGAACCGCAGCTTTACCTGATTCCACCCGATGGTGGAGAAGCGAGATGCGTGTCCGATATCGCCACCGGCGTGTCCGCCATCAAGTGGTTTCCTGACTCCTCGAGGATCGCGTTCATTTCCTGGGTGTGGCCGGCGCTGAAAAGCGAGAAAGCCCAGGCCAGGCGTTTGAAAGAAAAGCAGGACGACAAGGTCAAAGCCCACGTGGTCGAGCACACCGCTTTCCGTCACTGGGATCACTGGCTTTCGGATGGCCGGGTGCCGCATGTGCATGTGGTGGACATCAAAACGGGGAAGTGTCGCGATCTCTTTGCGGGCACTAAATATGCATTGCACACCGCCGACACCAGCCAGACAGATTTTGATATTTCCCCCGATGGACGTCGCATCGCGTTTTGCCACAACCCAAACGCGGACGCACGTGGCGACCAGGAGCATCACGTTGCCGAACTGGATATCAAGTCGGGAAAGATAAAGAACCTGACGCACGCTTCAGCGTTCTCGCATCATGCACCTGCGTATTCGCCGGACGGCGCATCGATTGCGCTACTGGTGCAAAACATGCGTCGCTCGATGGACGACGATTACAAGGTCGCGTTGTTGGATCGAAAAAGCGGCAAGCTCGCCGTCGCAAGTCAGTGGGATCGCAATATCAATGCGCCGCTGCAATGGGCTGGCGACAGCAAGAGCATTTATTTCACCGCAGACGAGCATGGCCGTTTAAACCTGTGGCGTTTGCCGGTTGACGCCAGGAAACCTGCGTTGGTGGTGCAGGGTGGCACAGTGACCGATTTTGATGTCAGGGCCGGGAAGTGCGTGTTCGTGCGCAACAGCATGTCGGCAGCGCCTAAAGTATTTGTGACTTTGGCCGATGGAAAAGATGAAGTCGCCATTGAATCCTTCAATGATCAGTTGATGGCTAAATTCAAACTCGGTGAAGTCAGGGAATTCACCATCAAGGGCTGGAACAACGAGCCCGTGCAAATGTGGGCTGTATACCCGCCAGATTTCGATGCAAAGAAAAAATGGCCAATGGTTCACAACATTCACGGCGGCCCGCACGCGAATTGGGGCGACAACTTTCACCCGCGCTGGAACAATCAGGCGTTCGCAGCCCAAGGCTATGTCGTGGTTTGCGTGAATTACCACGGCTCACTGGGATGGGGAAACAAGTTCCTTGAATCCAACACCGGCAATTTTGGCAGTAAGGAGCATGCTGACATCGAAGCGGCAACGGATTTCATGTTGAAGCAGGGCTACATTGACGCCAATCGTCTTGCCGCAAGCGGCGGCAGCTACGGCGGCAAGATGGTCGCATGGATGAATGGACGCAATGGTGCCTCGAAGCGTGGGGACCGCTACAAGGCCTATGTGTGTCACGCCGGTTGTTTCGACTGGGTCTCGATGTTCGCAGGCGATGCGGGCTATTGGTTTAGCCATTCGCTGATGACCACGTACTGGGATGACCCCAAAAAATTTGGCGAGCAAAATCCCATCACGTTCGCCAAGCACATGAAAACACCCACACTCGTGATCCACGGCGCGCTCGATTATCGTGTTCCGGATGCGCAGGGGTTGGCCTACTACAGCACGCTGAAGGCACTCAATGTACCGTCACGGCTCGTCTTCTTTCCCGATGAAAATCACTGGATTTTAAAGCCACAGAATTCGCGACTTTGGTATCAGGAATATTTTTCCTGGTTGGAGAAATACATCGGCAGCGGGCCCACGAAAACGAAGCGTCGATAGCGCCAGGCTGTTCAAAACGCAGCGCACCAACAATTGCGTTCGCGGGCTGGCACTGAATGCGATGAAGCCGAACTTGCTCTCCAGCGCGGGAAGTAGTCGCGATAGAATTGTGACCCTACGTTAAGCGGACAACCAAGCGCATGGCACTATTCGGTTTATTTGGCAGCAAGAATAAAGGCTATTCATCGCCGTGGCTGCATCTGACGGTGGTCTATGCGACCTCCCCGGAAGGGTTGGCGGCAGAGCACGCATTCGTACTGCGGGGCAAAGTCATCGTTTCCCACCCGATTGATTTTGAGTTCATTCAATCAGGTGCGTTCTTGGCGTTCTTCCCTGGAACTGCAGAGGGGTTGCGGGCGGGAGCAGAACTCGCCGAAGCACTCCGCGCTGTGGCACGCGACCACGCCATCCCGGCGTTCGGCGTCAGTGTGCTACAGGGAGAGTGTCTCGCACAAATGCACGGCACGGCACGCTTTGTGGCAAAGCCTGTGGGGAAAGTGATTACGCAGACGCGGGACCTGGCCGTCCTTGAAGCCAACGCAGCAGCGCGATAACATTCTGTCGCGTCGCCTGACAGTGAAGTAGATAAATTCTTAGCACTGGCGCGCATCTTGGGGCAAAAGATGCCTGAAACGCGCGCCAGTGCTAGAGTCTTGCGAAAACGTTTGCTAATCCAGGCGACGAATTCTTTCAGTGCGACGGGTTCCTTTCAACAGCCGCACCAACATGAGTTCGCACACTGCAAGCAAAACGGCAAACCACACAAGTGACCACAGGGGCACGCTGACGCCAAAAATTGGCGGGTATTTGTCCGCACAACCGCCATACGCCGCCAGAAACTCCGGCCACCAATTTCTCATCGGTAAGTTGTAAACGAATTGCCCAACGGGATCGTTGAGACAGCTCGCCATCGAATCGCCTTTGCTGACCTGCCATATCGCGAGCGCCCCACCAATCGCGGCGAACAACCCAAGCACACCTGACACCAGCATTGCGCCAAGCCGTTCCGGTCCGATCACCGCAGCGATCAGCGCAACCAACGCAATGGCCAAATAGACGTAGCGCTGCAATATGCAAAGTGGGCAGGGCTGCTGCTGGCCGGGGCCATATTGCAAAAAATACGCGGCACCCAGCAACGCTACGCAGATCGCCCCTATCGCGGCAAACAGCCAGCGTGCGGATGTTCCAGAAAGCATCAATTGATTATTCATTCCCTATGGAGATCAAACCAGCACACGAAGTTCCCGCAGCATCACTGAAAGCATGGCGAGGTCGCTTTCACGGGCCGACTGCAAATCCGCCATCACTTCCCGCATACGGGCCAATGCCTTGCTGTGATGTTTTTCCCAGGCATCAAGCAACGCCGCAGGATCAACAAGTTCTGGAGAGTGCTTCAGCACGCACCCGGTGAGTTGCCGCTGCAAATTTGCAAGGTCATCGCGCATTGCTGCTCGCGCCATCGCCTGCCAGTGCGATTCGTAAGGAAGGTTAGTGACCTGGCCAGCCAGCCAGCGCAGCCCCAGCTTGCCTGCCAACACAAAATACACGGCAGCCGCAAGCGCAACTTCCCGTTTCAATTCCTGCGAGATTTCAACGATATCGAGCACCGAGTACATCGCGTCTACGCGCGCGACCGTGGTGGCAATGTCAACAGGCACGCCTTGGCCGGTGAGTTTTGTCGCAATGTCATTCAACGCGGTCAGATCTTCGCCGGACAGGAACTCTGGCAGACGATTGGAAATCGTCGCCACACCCGGCGCAAAAAATTCCAGTACCTTGGCGATGGGCATGCGATCCGTGCGCCGACGCAGGAACCATAAGGTGCCGCGCAGCACCAGGCGGCCAGCGTCGATCAGCATGTCGTTTTGCACTGCGGCGGGAACTTTGCCGTCGAGTGCTTCAATACGATGCCACAAATCGCCAACCAGGAAAATATCGCGCGTGAGAATAAAACAGCGCACCACTTCAGGCGCAGTCGCGCCGGTTTCTTCCCGCATGCGGTGCACAAACACGCTGCCGGTGCGGTTGATGGTGCTGTTGGCAATTTCGGTCGCAATGATCTCGCGCTTTAACGGATGCTTTTGCATCACGCTCGCATACTTTTGCTGCAATGCCGTCGGGAAATAAGTGATGAGTGCATCGGCCACGTACTTATCATCGATCAGATCGGATTTCAGCAGTTCGTCAAACAGTTCCATCTTGCTGTAGGCCAGCAATATCGCTCGCTCGGGCGAGGTGAGTCCCTGTTTTTTCGCTTTGCGCTCATTCATTTCGTCGTCGCTGGGCAAAAATTCCACCGCCCGGTTCAGGCGCCCGGATTTTTCCTGATGACGAATGAAACGAGCCTGCGCATCGATCA
>JBKJMK010000067.1:0-3276 GCA_046596005.1 Usitatibacteraceae bacterium
CGCGCGTCACCGTGACAATCAAAATAACCCACTCACCCAAAAATCGTTAGCAGGCCATGAAACTTTCAGATACCCCCCAACAAGCCGCCACCAATTCCATTGAAATGTTGAACGGTGCCGAAATCGTTTGCCGCGTCCTTGAAGCCGAAGGCGTCGAGTTTTTGTTCGGCTACCCCGGCGGCGCGGTACTCGTTATTTACGACGAAATATATAAGCAGAAAGCGTTTTCGCATATTCTGGTGCGCCACGAACAGGCGGCGCTGCACGCAGCCGATGCGTATGCGCGTGCGACCGGTAAACCAGGCGTTGCTCTGGTGACATCGGGCCCCGGCGTAACCAACGCCGTCACTGGTATCGCGACTGCATACATGGATTCGATCCCGATGGTGGTCATCACCGGCCAGGTGCCGACCCACGCCATCGGGCAGGACGCATTTCAGGAATGTGACACGGTCGGCATTACGCGTCCGTGTGTGAAGCACAACTTTCTGGTGAAGGATGTTGCCGATCTTGCCGAGACGCTCAAAAAAGCGTTTTACATCGCAACCACCGGCAGGCCCGGCCCTGTACTCGTTGATATTCCCAAGGATGTGTCGGCTGCGAAAACACCCTATCACTACCCGGCAACCGTCGATATGCGTTCATACCGGCCCGTGACGAAAGGACATTCCGGCCAGATCAAAAAAGCGATGCAGATGTTGCTCGCTGCTGAGCGACCGATGATCTACGTCGGTGGCGGTGCGGTGTTGGGAAATGCGTCCGAGCAGGTAACGGAATTGGTGCGTTTGTTGGGCTATCCGTGCACGAATACGCTTATGGGACTCGGCGCATATCCAGCTTCTGACAAGCAGTTTGTTGGCATGCTCGGCATGCATGGCACCGTGGAAGCCAATATGGCCATGCAAAATTCCGATGTGCTGCTTGCGATTGGTGCACGCTTCGATGATCGCGTGATCGGCAATCCGACGCACTTTGCGGCGGGCAATCCGACTCGCAAGATCGTGCATATCGACATCGATCCGTCTTCAATTTCCAAGCGCGTGAAAGTCGACGTCCCGATCGTGGGCAATATCAAGGACGTGTTGATTGACCTGATTGCCCAACTCAACGCCGCCGAGCAAAAACCAAACGGGAAGGCCATTGTAAACTGGTGGAAGCAGATTGAGGAATGGCGCAGCAAAGACTGCCTTAAATACAAAAAAGGTGGCGATATCATCAAGCCACAATATGTGGTCGAAAAACTTTGGGAAGTCACCAAAGGCGATGCATATGTCACCTCCGATGTGGGACAACACCAGATGTGGGCCGCGCAATACTATCGTTTCGACAAACCGCGCCGCTGGATTAACTCCGGTGGGCTGGGGACGATGGGCGTTGGACTACCGTATGCGATGGGCGTCAAGTTCGCTTATCCCGATGCCGATGTTGCCTGCATTACCGGTGAGGGCTCAATCCAGATGAACATTCAGGAGCTTTCCACCTGTAAACAATATCACTTGCCAGTCAAGGTGATTTTGCTCAATAACCGTTACCTCGGTATGGTGCGCCAGTGGCAGCAATTCTTCCACGGCGACCGGCATTCCGAGTCTTACATGGATGCACTGCCGGATTTCAAGAAACTTGCAGAGGCCTATGGGCACGTCGGCATGGACATTGAGAAACCCGCTGACGTCGAAGGCGCATTGAAGGATGCGTTCGCGATGAAAGACCGGCTCGTATTCATGAACTTCATTACCGACCAGAAAGAAAACGTATTTCCAATGGTGCCGGGCGGCAAAGGTATCAGCGAAATGATTCTGGCAGAGGATCTGTAATCGATGAGACATATCCTTTCCATATTGGTAGAAAACGAAGCGGGTGCGCTTTCGCGCGTCGCGGGCCTGTTTTCGGCGCGCGGTTACAACATTGAATCGCTCACGGTGGCACCCACCGAAGACGCAACGCTGTCCCGCATGACCATTGTCACGTCCGGGTCGGATGAAGTTGTTGAACAGATTACCAAGCAGGTCAATAAGCTTGTCGATGTTGTGAAAATCGTTGACCTCAATGAAGGCAAGCACGTTGAACGCGAATTGATGCTCGTGAAAGTACGGGCAATCGGGAAGGATCGCGAAGAATTGAAACGCACAGCCGATATCTTCCGCGCGCGCGTGATCGATCTGACCGAAAAAACCTACGTCATCGAATTAACCGGTACTGGTAACAAGCTCGACGCGTTTCTCGAAGCGCTGGATCGCTCGCTGATTCTTGAAACGGTGCGCACCGGAGCCTGTGGACTCGGTCGTGGCGAATGGATTATCAAAGTTTGATTGAAAATTTAAGAACTTAAGAACTGACACGGAGAAGAAAATGAAAGTGTATTACGACAAAGACTGTGATCTCTCGCTCATCAAAGGCAAGAAAGTCACCATCGTGGGCTACGGCTCGCAAGGCCACGCGCACGCACAAAATCTGAGCGATTCCGGTGTAAAAGTGACGGTTGGCCTGCGCAAAGGTGGCGCATCCTGGGACAAGGTCAAGAAGGCCGGCCTGAAAGTCGCAGAAGTCGTTGATGCGGTGAAAACGGCCGATGTGGTGATGATGCTTTTGCCGGACGAGAACATCGGTGACGTTTACAAGAACGAAGTACATGCCAATATCAAAAAAGGTGCCGCGCTCGCGTTTGCACACGGATTCAACGTTCACTACGGCGTGATCACGCCGCGCGCGGATCTCGATGTCATCATGATTGCACCGAAAGGTCCCGGCCATCTGGTCCGCTCTACCTATGTCGCTGGCGGTGGCGTGCCTTCGCTGATTGCGGTGCACATGGACAATTCCGGCAAGGCCCGTCACCTGGCGCTTTCTTACGCCAAGGCCAATGGCGGCTCGCGCGGTGGCGTAATCGAAACCAATTTCCGCGAAGAGACAGAGACAGATCTATTTGGCGAACAGGCCGTGTTGTGTGGCGGCATTGTGGAACTTATCAAAGCCGGTTACGACACGCTGGTGGAGGCCGGTTACGCACCTGAAATGGCGTATTTCGAGTGCCTGCATGAAACCAAGCTGATCGTCGATTTGATTTACGAAGGTGGTATCGCCAATATGAATTATTCGATTTCGAATAATGCGGAATACGGCGAATACGTGAGCGGCCCGAAGATCATCACCGACGAGACTAGACAGGCAATGCGACTTGTGTTGAAAGATATCCAGACGGGCGAGTACGCCAAGAGCTTTATTCTTGAAAACAAGGCCGGTGCGCCGACGCTTAATGCCAGGCGTCGTTTGCTGGCT
>JBKJMK010000273.1:0-7273 GCA_046596005.1 Usitatibacteraceae bacterium
GAGCGCAACGGCAAGTAAGCTGGTGGGTCCGGCGTCGCTCTGGAACGACGCATACGCGCCAACTATCATAACAATAGCCAATCCGCGCGACGGTGCTTCGGCAGCGTAGAATTCACACACTGTCGGCACGCCGCAGTCACTCATCGTCTTTCCTCATTGTTGCGCATATGTCTGCCACCCACGCCACAAACAATCCGCCCGTCGCGGCCGACGCCACCACCCCGGCACGCGCCAAAAGCGATTGGCGCGTTATCCGCTCGCTGTTGCCCTACCTGTGGGATTTCCGCTGGCGCGTTGCCCTGGCGCTCACGTTTCTGGTTACCGCCAAAGTTGCCAATATCGGCGTGCCGCTGTTATTGAAAGAAATAGTCGATTCGCTGGACAAGTCCAAGGCGATTCTGGTGGTACCGTTCGCGTTGCTGGCAGCCTATGGACTGCTGCGTTTGTCTTCTACATTATTCGGCGAATTGCGCGATATCGTCTTCGTAAAAGTCACGCAGCGTGCCGTGCGCAAGGTTGCGCTCTCGGTGTTCCGCCATTTGCACGCGCTCTCGCTACGCTTTCATCTGGACCGGCAAACCGGCGGGGTGACGCGTGATATCGAACGTGGATCTAGAGGCATTTCCACGTTGATGTCGTTCATGCTTTTTTCAGTGATTCCGATCATCCTGGAAATCACGCTGGTCACGATTCTGCTGGCGCGCAAATTCGATATCTGGTTTGTTGTCATCACGCTCTCGGCAATTCTCTTTTACATTGTCACCACGATCAGTATCACCGAGTGGCGCACCGCGCATCGGCGGCAGATGAACGACATGGATTCAAAAGCCAACACCAAGGCCATTGACTCGCTGCTCAATTACGAAACCGTGAAATATTTCGGCAACGAAGAATACGAGGCCGGCCGCTACGACAAGAACCTGCAAAGCTACGAAGCCGCTGCTACCAAGAGTGAAACGTCGCTGGGGCTGTTAAACGTTGCGCAAAGTTTTGTCATTGCCAGCGCCGTCACGCTACTGATGTGGCGCGCCTCCGACGGCGTCGTGCAGGGCCAGCTCACGCTGGGCGACCTGGTGATGGTGAATGCGTTATTGATTCAACTCTACATCCCGCTCAATTTTCTGGGCGTGATGTATCGGGAGATCAAACAGGCGCTGACCGACATGGAAAAAATGTTCCGCCTGCTAGGCGAGAACCGCGAGATCGCCGACAAGCCCGATGCGAAGGCACTCGCCATTGCCGGTGCAACGATCAAATTCGATCATGTCAATTTTGGCTATGATGCCAAGCGGCAAATTCTGTTCGACGTGAGTTTTGAGGTCCCGGCAGGACACACCGTTGCCGTGGTCGGTTCCAGTGGTGCTGGCAAGTCAACGCTTTCGCGTTTGCTGTTTCGGTTTTATGACATTGGCAGTGGCAGCATCAGCATCGACGGCCAGGATATTCGCGACGTGACACAAGCGAGCGTGCGCGCCAGTCTCGGCATCGTGCCGCAGGATACCGTGCTTTTCAACGACACCATCCGCTACAACATCGGCTATGGTCGCCCCGGCTCAACAGAAACAGAAATTGAGGATGCGGCAAGGCGTGCCCACGTCAGTGGATTCATCGAGCGGCTGCCGGATAAATGGCAGGCCATGGTTGGCGAGCGTGGGCTAAAACTCTCCGGTGGCGAAAAGCAGCGCGTCGCCATTGCGCGCACGCTACTTAAAAATCCGGCGATCATGATTTTTGATGAAGCTACGTCGGCACTCGATTCAGCGACAGAGAAATCGATTCAGGCCGAGTTGAGGGACATCGCAAAAGATCGCACGACGCTTGTCATTGCACACCGGCTTTCCACCATCATCGATGCCAACCAGATACTGGTCATGGATCAAGGCCGCATCGTCGAGCGCGGCAACTTCCGTGAGTTGATTGAGCAGAACGGGAAGTTTGCAGAGATGTGGAGGTTGCAACAGCAGGAAGAGGGCAAGGCAGGATAGTTTCAAGGCGCATGAAAATGCAATATGCAGGTTGGGCTAGGAGCAGCCGTAGCCCGGCAAGCGGTGGGTAAATTTGCACCGATGGTGGGCTACGACGCTTCGCGCCTAACCCAACCTTCACAACGGCAATGCAAGCACCCAGTGCGTTCGCGTAACTGAAGTAGGATGCGTACAGACAGCATGAGCTGCAGGTGTCTTTTCACGCTTTTGTTAGTACCATCAATTCACATCGCATATTGATCGAAACCCGCGCCTGTCAAGGGTTTCAAGGCAATTGGTGCCGGGGAGTTAGACACCAACCGGGATGGTAGACAGCGATTTGGTGTCGAAAACCAGTTAGGGTTTATCAAATGGGCCAGCTTCCATTCCGCGAAAACCTTGCACAGTTCAACAACCCGGAAGAGGTTTGTCGCCGCCTTGCTGAAGGAAAGTGCCGCCCGCCTTTTGATGGAATTGCTCAAGGTTATTTAGCCTCCGTAGATCGTGCGGTATCCGATAAGGCTGAGGCGGCACTGTCCCGCAATACGCTGCGCTGCTTGCGGGCTACGAAGGCTCGACTTGGCGTAGCCGCGATGCAGCGTAGCGCATTCGAGGTCGGCGGTCACTCAACGGTGCTGGCCAAGCGTCGGGCTGCTGGCATTCGCCTTGTTTGCCGTTTGCAATGCCTTGCAAAAAATTTCCGAACGCGGCCTAGCAATTCACCATGCGGAACGCGCTGAAGCGAAAATGCGCAGCGCAAAACTGGTAAAAGGCGCAGAGTATGTGCGCTATCCGTCTGAGCGGTGTTGAGTGTGCTCTTACAAGGTGGCCGATCAGGACGGCGCAACCGCGTGTCGCGCCTTACCTTGATCGTTGGACGTCAATCCCGCTGCACAATGCTATCAACCAAAAGGAGAAATCAATATGTGTCCGCAAACCCTGATTGGCCGCTCATTGCTGGCGCCATTGCGTTGTTCGTTGTTGTTCCTGTTGGGCCTGGCCGGCTCGTTCGCCCACGCACAAGCGCCCGCTCAGGAGCAGGCGCTGACATGGACTGCCGGTGATCCGAAGCTTAAGTGGGGGCCCTGCCCGCCGTTCTTGCCCAAAGGATGCGGCATCGCCGTTCTTCACGGCGACCCCGCAAAAGACAATGTGGACGTGTTTCTTAAAGTGCCATCGAAGTCGACCATCCCGCTCCATCTGCACACGTCGGCAGAGCGCATGGTTCTGGTAGCCGGGGAGCTTCATGTCACCTATGAGGGACAGAAGAAGGCGGTTCTCAGAGCGGGGACTTATGCCTACGGCCCCGCCAAACGACCACACAAGGGCTACTGCGCAAGCGCTGTCCCATGCGTCCTCTTCATTGCCTTTGAATCGCCGTTGGACGCGGTGCCGATCGAGACCACAAAAAAATAGAACTCCTCCTTTTGAAGCAATGGCACTACCTTGGGCGTTAAACCGTGCCGGGTTACCGCTGGCTTAAGGTAGTGCCTTTGCTCTTTTGAAGTTAATACGAAAAAAGTACGAAACCTGCCCGCTCAGAATCAACTGGACGCCATGATCTCGCGCACGGCAAAGCTGTGGAGGGCATTGCCCGTCACGCCCGTTAAGCCGATGGCATTGGCGACAGCACACCGATATATTTACTGCCCCACAAGCACCGGCCATCGCATCGCCAACGCTGCCGGGTGGTAAAATTGGGGCCACTGAACCTGCTGCAAAATGACCCCCTTCGTACACCTCCGCCTCCACTCTGAATTTTCCATCGTCGATGGCATCGTTCGTCTCGACGAGGCCGTTGCCAGGGCAGCAGCGGAGCGCATGCCTGCGCTGGCGATCGCCGACCTTGGCAACCTGTTCGGTGCGGTGAAATTTTTCAAAGAGGCGCGTTCCCAAGGTGTGCAGCCGATTATCGGTTGCGACGTATGGATTGAAAACGAAAAAAATCGTGACCAACCCGCACGCTTGCTGCTGCTTTGCCGCAATCAGGTCGGGTATCTCAATTTGTGCCAGTTGCTCACCCGCGCATTTCGCGAGAATATGTGGCGCGGGCGCGCTGAGATTAATCGAAAGTGGCTCTCAGGCAACGGCGCGACCGATGGCTTGATCGCCTTATCTGGTGCGGCGTTTGGCGATATCGGCCAAGCGATTTTGCAGGACGACAGCAAGCGCGCCACGCTGCTTGCACAAGCCTGGGCGAAGGATTTCCCCGCTACGTTTTATCTGGAATTACACCGGGTGAATCGTGAGCGCGACGATGTTAGTGTCAACGCCACACTGCAACTTGCGGCGAAACTCGATCTGCCGGTGGTCGCAACACATCCCATCCAGTTCCTGGCAAAAGATGATTTCAAGGCGCACGAGGCGCGCGTCTGCATCGCGCGCGGCGAAGTGCTGGGTGACAAACGCCGCACGCGCGATTTTTCGGCGGAGCAGTACTTCAAGTCGACCGATGAAATGATCGCGCTGTTCGCCGATATTCCCGAAGCGATTGAGAACGCGATTGAAATTGCCAAACGCTGCTCGTTTGAATTCATGCTGGGCAAACCGAGGCTGCCGAATTTTCCAACACCGCACGGCGAAAGCATCGAGGCGTATTTTTTTGATGCGGCCAAGGCAGGGCTGGAGCAACGTCTCGTTGCGCTATATGCCGATGCGGCGAAGCGCGACGAGGAACGGCCACGCTACATGGCGCGCCTTGAATATGAGATCAAGACCATCGTGCATATGGGCTTTCCGGGATATTTCTTGATCGTTGCCGATTTTATCGACTGGGCAAGGAATCATGACGTGCCGGTTGGCCCTGGCCGCGGTTCCGGTGCTGGTTCGCTGGTTGCGTATTCACTCGGCATTACCGATCTTGACCCGCTGCAATACGATTTGATTTTTGAGCGATTTCTGAACCCTGACCGTGTATCGATGCCCGACTTCGATATCGATTTCTGCCCGGAAGGACGTGACCGGGTGATCGACTATGTGAAGCAGAAATACGGAGAAGATTCGGTTTCGCAAATCGTCACCTTCGGCACCATGGCGGCAAAGGCGGTGATCCGTGATGTTGGCCGCGTGCTCGGCATGGGTTACAACTACGTCGATTCGATCGCCAAGCTGATCCCGAATCAGCTGGGCATCACGCTGAAACTGGCGATGGAACAGGAACCGCAGTTCAATGAAAAACGTAAAGTCGAAGAGGAAGTTGACGAACTGTTGATGCTGGCCGTCAAGCTCGAAGGCATCGCGCGCAATGTCGGTATGCACGCGGGGGGCGTGTTGATCGCGCCCGGTCCGCTGACCGATTTCACGCCGTTGTATGTCGCCGATGGTTCGGATTCGGTGGTGTCGCAGTACGATAAAGATGATGTTGAAGCGGTGGGCCTGGTGAAGTTCGACTTCCTCGGCTTGACGACGCTGACGATTCTGGAGGAGGCCGAACGCAATGTTCACGACCTGAACGCGAGCGCAGGCGACGATCTCTTCGACATGAACAATGTTCCACTCAACGATCCGGGATCGTTCGAGATATTCACCAAGGGCAACACCGTTGCGATCTTCCAGTTTGAATCGAAGGGCATGCGCGACATGTTGATCCGTGCGCGTCCGGACCGTCTCGAAGACTTGATCGCATTGAACGCGCTGTATCGGCCGGGCCCAATGGAATCAATCCCGGATTACTGCGATCGCAAGACCGGCAAGGCCAAGGTTGAATACCCCGATGCAAAACTCGAAGCGATTCTCAAACCGATTCTCGGGCCGACATACGGCGTGATGGTGTATCAGGAACAGGTGATGCAAATCGCGCGCGAAATCGGCGGCTATTCGATGGGTGGGGCTGATTTATTGCGACGCGCGATGGGCAAGAAAAAACCCGAAGAGATGGCAAAGCATCGCGCCATTTTCACGCACGGTGCCGCGCAGAATGGCGTGTCTTCCAGCAATGCACGAGCGCTTTATGATGCGATGGAAAAATTTGCGGGCTATGGATTCAACAAGTCTCACTCGGCACCTTACGCGTATCTTGGCTACCTGACGGCGTATCTGAAAGCCAATCATGGCGCGGCCTTTATGGCGGCCAATATGTCGTGCGTAATGGATTTCACAGACAAAGTGCAGCAACTGTTTGATGATGCCAAAGCCAACCGGCTCAACGTATTGGCGCCTGACATCAACACCGGCGCGTATCGATTTGTCGCCACGGACAGAAAGACCATCCAGTATGGCCTGGGTGCCGTGAAAGGCACGGGGCAAAGTGCGATTGAAAATATCGTCACCGCGCGCGCGGTGAAAGGGTTGTTTGTGGACGTGCTCGATTTCGTCAAGCGCGTTGATCGGCACACGGTTAACCGGCGCGCGATGGAAGCGCTGATTCGCGCAGGTGCGTTTGATGGCATCGACGCCAATCGCGCAAGCTTGTTGAGCTCGCTTCCGCAAGCGATCGAGTTGGCCGACAAGGCGGACCGCGATGCGCAGCAGGTGAATTTATTTGGTGACGCCAGCGGCGGCGGGCTGGAAGTCCTGACCCCCGCGCAGGTAGCGCCATGGGGAGACCGTGAACGGCTCAGGCATGAAAAATTGGCGCTGGGTTTTTATCTGTCCGGGCACCCATTCACGGCCTATGAACGCGAAATTCGCCAGTTTGTCAAAACCAGTCTGGCCGAGGTGCAACCAAAAGATGAACCGGTATTGATGGCCGGCATTTTGATTGACCAGCGCGTGCGCAATGGCAAGCGTGGGCGCATGTGCGTCATCACGCTCGACGATGGCACCGCGCGGATCGAGGCAGTGGTCTACAACGAAGTGTTCGATAAAAAACGCGCCATCATGGTCGATGACCAGCCACTGATCATTCGCGGCACGGTGAGCATCGACGATTTTTCAGGTGGCATGCGCGTCATTGTCGATGAGATGCTGGGGATCGAGGACGCGCGTAAATACGTGCGCTCGATGACGCTTTCCATGAACGGCCAGGCCGATAGCGGAAAATTGCGGCAGATTCTGTCGCGTCATCTGGCGGCCAACCAGCCACAGAGTTGTGTGATCAATATTCGCTATAACAACGGCGTCGGCGAAGTGCCAATCACCTTGCCAGATAGCTGGCGGGTACGCGTTTCGGACCCGCTGCTCGAAGATCTTTACACGTGGCTTTCGCCGTCGAATGTCGATCTCGAATACGAGACCTCCAATATGCTGCCGCCTCCGCCACCATCGCGGCGCTATCGTAATTCTGGCAATGGTGGTAATGGCGGCAATGCGGGCGGCGGTGGTTATCAGTCGTTTCAGGGTGGCGATTACTAGCCGGTCGCGCCGCAATA
>JBKJMK010000308.1:0-8278 GCA_046596005.1 Usitatibacteraceae bacterium
CCGCGTCCTTCCCGCACCGCCTCAACGATGGTCGCAAAGTTGTCATCGGCCAGGATCATCTTCGCCGCCTCCTTGGTTACCTCTGTCCCGTTAATCCCCATCGCGATGCCTATGTCCGCCGCCTTCAGTGCGGGTGCGTCATTGACGCCGTCACCGGTCATCGCGACGATGTTGCCGTCGGCCTGCAGCGCGTCGACAATGCGCAGCTTGTGCGAGGGCGAGACCCTCGCATAAACCGAGGTCACGCGCACAGCTGCTTTGAAGGCCGTATCATCGAGCGCATCAATCTCAATGCCGGTCAGCGTGCTCCCACCGGCATCGACGATGCCCAGATCAGCGCCGATACGCGCCGCAGTGCGCGGATGGTCGCCCGTGATCATGATCACGCGGATACCGGCCCGATGGGCCTCACGGATGGCCGCTGCCGCTTCCTCGCGCGGAGGGTCGATGATGCCCACGGTTCCGACGAAAATGAGATCGTGCTCGAGCGTCTCAGCACCTTGCCGGTCTTCACTTGAATCCAGCGGGCGATAGGCCACGGCGAGTGTGCGAAGTGCCGCATCGGAAAGTGTATCGACGTCGGCCAGAATCTGCGCGCGCCGCGCATCGTCGAGTTCGACAATCTCCCGTCCCACTCGCGCGTGCGTGCACCGACCAAGCAACACATCGGGGGCACCCTTGGCGATCAACACGACCGCGTCGCCGTGTTCGTGGTCGAGCTCAATGGCTGACATCATCTTTCGCTCGGAGGTGAAGGGGATTTCACCGATGCGCTCAAACCGTTGCTCACGCCGTTCAGTGACCCCCAGTTTGCGTTCGGCGACCAGAAATGCCGCTTCGGTCGGATCACCATGAATTTCCCATTCGCTGCCGGTACCCGGGCGCAGAGAAGCGTTGCCGGCGAGACTGCCACCACTTAGCACCACGATGTTTTCGTCAAGCAGCGGTCCGGCCCCGAGCTTGGCACCCTCGAGTTCAACCTGTCCCTCAGGCGCATAACCAACGCCAGTGACACGGGTGCCGCCGGAAGCGGTCATGACGCGTTCGATGGTCATCTCCGAGCGGGTCAGGGTACCGGTCTTGTCTGAACAGATGACCGATGCTGAACCCAGCGTCTCAACAGACGACAGGTTTTTAATGATCGCGTTGTGCCTGGCCATTTTTTGCACTCCCATGGCGAGCACCACGGAGAGAATTGCCGGCAGCCCTTCAGGCACCGCAGCGACTGCGAGGGCAACACCAAGCAGCAGAACGTGAATGACATCTGCGGCGCTGCGGATATTGGAGATCAGCAGGATCGTTGCCACCACCACCACGGCAATGATGACAACGGCGAGACCAAGCATGCGTCCCAGGTGGCCGACTTCCCTTTCCAGCGGCGTCGGCTCCTCCACGGTGGCTTCGAGCATGTGGGCAATCGCACCCATTTGCGTGTCCATGCCGGTGGCAGTGACGACCGCGCGAGCACTGCCTTGCACGACGGACGTGCCCTTGAAGACCATGTTGAGCTGGTCGCCGAGCGCCACCGACTCACCAAGCGTGGCGGCGTCCTTCTGCACCGCTTCACTCTCCCCTGTCAGCGAGGCTTCCTGTACGCGCAACGACGTGGCCTGAACGAGACGTGCGTCCGCCCCAACGGCGTCACCCTCACCAAGCACCAACAAGTCCCCGCGCACCAGCTCGGCGCTGGGCACACGCAACTCCTTTCCTTCACGCAGGACCGCCGAGGTTGCTGCCGTCATCCGTGCCAGTGCGGCCACCGCGTCGGCGGCCTTGGATTCCTGCATATAGCCCAGCGCGGCGTTGAGCAACACCACCATCGTGATGACAATCGCATCCACCGGCCAGCCTGATAGCCCCTCGATGATCCACGCGACAAGGGCGATCGCAATGGCTGCAAGCAACAGGTAAATGAGCGGGTCCTGAAAATGCGCGATGATGCGACGCCATGCCGGTACCTGCGGAGCAGCGTGGAGTTCGTTGGCACCGTTTTCCAGGAGTCGTCGCGATGCTTCCTGCGCCGTGAGGCCGTTGTCAAGATTTGCGCCGACCGCGCTTGCAACTTCGCCCGCGTCCTTGAGGGATGGATCATCGGGTAGGGCAACCGCCGTCATGTCTCAATCCCTAACTCATTTTGTTGCGCGACTGGCCACAGTTGACAACTTCGCATTTCGCGCATTGATGCTAGCAGACTCTCGAACATCACACGCCTGAATGATCGTTTCCAGCGCTTCATGCATGGGTTGTGCAAATTCCCACCGCAAATTGTCATCGTGCGCGTCTTGATGTTCGCCCGTCTGTTCGCTGTCGCACAGGAGGGCATTAATTTTCTGCTATGGCAACCACTGGGTCATCGCGCTTGATTGCGCCGTCAACCAGCTCGATCACCCGGTCGCAGCGCGCGGCCAGGCGCGGGTCGTGCGTGACGATAATGAACGAAATTTTTAGCTCGGCGTGCATACGTCGCAGCAAACCAAATACCTCGTCTGACGACGCGGTGTCGAGATTTCCTGTCGGTTCGTCGGCCAGCACCAGCGGTGGTGCCAGTACCAACGCGCGTGCAATCGCCACCCGTTGCTGCATGCCACCGGAGAGTTCGCCTGGACGCTTATTCATGGCATTTTCCAGGCCGACCGCCGCCAGCACCGCCCGCGCGCGCTCGTGCTGCTCGGTGGTAACAATACCTTCGCGCATCAGTGCGGGCAGGGTCACGTTTTCCAGCGCCGTAAAGGCGGGAAGCAGGTGATGGAACTGGAAAACGAAGCCAAGCGTCGCGCGCCTTCGCAGCGTGAGGCCGGCGTCGTCGAGGCCTCTTGTCTCTTCACCCTCAATGCGATAGCTGCCATCGGTGGCACTCTCAAGAAGCCCGACGATGTTAAGCAGCGTGCTCTTACCAGAGCCCGACGGGCCGATCAGCGCGACGAACTCGCCGCGGTCGATACGCAACGACACGCCATGTAGCACCTCGGCCTCATTGGGCAGGCCCAGGTGATAGCTCTTGCGGATATTGCTGAGCTCAATCAGTGGCGCAACGGATGTCGAATTCGAAGTCACTGTCAACGCCTCACATGCGGATGGCTTCGGCCGGATCGAGCCTGGCGGCGCGCCGCGCTGGCGCGACTGCGGCCAGCACACCGCACAGCGTTGCGATGCCGGCCACTTGCAGCGCAAGCAGAGGGGCTAACGTGATCGCGAACAGCGGCAACCCATCGGAGCCGCGCACCAGGCTTGTGAACACAAAAATCAGCGCCACGGCGAGCACCACACCGAACACCGACCCTATCGCGCCCACGATCGCCCCCTGCAACAGAAAGATACGCAACACCTGCCCTTGCGTCGCACCCATTGCGCGCAGGATGCCAATTTCGCGTCGCTTCTGCACCACCGATACGACCAGCACGCTGGCAATGCCCAACACCACCACGATCATCACCACACCACGAATCACACCGGTACTAATCGACTGCGCGTTCAGCGCTGCGACCAGCTGCGCGTTGGCTTCCTGCCAGCTTTCGATTTTGTAGGGGAAGCGTTGCGACAGATCCGTGGCCAACGACTTGGCAGACCAGATGTCATCGAGCGTGAGCTCAAGACTGGTGGCGCCACCGGGCAGCCCGACGAGGCTTTGCGCTGTGCGCAGCGGCACGATGACGGTACGGCGGTTGAGCTCGCGCACACCCAAATCCACCAACGCGGTCACGCGCAATGAATCGGTGACCGTGCCGGTGGCCAAACCGATGTGATCGCCGACGCGCACGCCCAGGTCTTCGGCAAGCTCACGGCCGATGATGCCCTCGCCGGGGCCCAGCCGCGCCGCGCCCTGCACAACCTTCGAGCGCAGGTGAACAATACGGTCGTAGCGGTCGAGTTCAACGCCTACCAGTGCGATTGACTTCGATGCCTCGCCGCGCACGGCAAGGCCGGCACCGTAAACGGTCGGTGACACGGCGGCCACACCCGGCATCGCTTCCAGCAGCGGCACCAGTGCCTGCCAGTTGGCAATAGAGCGCGGTCGCTGCGCGCGTGGTTGCGTCTGCACCATCGCCGTTGTACCCGGGATGGGTACGCGTGCCGGTATCACCGCGTCGTCGCGTTCGCTTACGGTTACGTGCGCCTGCGCGCCGAGGGTTTTATCCAACGTGTTTCGTTGCAGACCCGTGATCAGCGCCGAAATATAGGCGACGACCGCCACGCCCGCCGCCACACCCACGATGATAAGCACGGTCTGCATGCGGCCCTCCCGCAAAAACCGCGTCGCCACACTGCGCTCGAACCCAAGCCAGTTCAGCATGCGGGATCAGCGCCCCATCGCATTGCTGATGGCCGAGCCAGCATCCTCAGCGGTGCCTTTGCGGGGCGGCTTGGCTGCGGCGGCAGAGGTGTCAGCGCGGACGCGGCTGCCCGGTTTGGCGGTGCCAAGCAGGACCATATCGCCCTCGGCCAGGCCTTCGAGTACCTCCGCGGCTTCGAGTGTGCACAGACCAAGCCGCACCTTGCGCGTTTCTACCCGGCCATCGCGTTCGATGTGCACAGTGGCGATGTTGATGGATTCACCGGCTTGCAGCGCGGCCGCCGGCACGACCAGCGCGCGTGTGCGGCGTCCGGTCTCTACCTCTACTGACAACGTCATGTCTTCGCGAAGAAAAGCCGGCGGCGGCGGTTGTAGTGTGAACTTGACTTCGATTGCGCCGCGCTGCGCATCGACCACCGGCGCAATCGAGTGGACGCGAGCGGTGAAGCGCTGTTCGGGGAAAGCGTCGGCGATCACACTCGCAGGCTGGCCCACTTGCAATTGCTCGAGAAAGCGTTCGTCCACCTGCGCCAGCAATTGCAGTGGACTGGCCAGTGCCAACGCGAGCAACGCGCGGCCCGGCTGCACGATCTGTCCTGGCTCGACCAGACGCGACAACACTTTGGCGTCGGCAGGTGCTGTCACGACAGCCTGCGCCAAGCGTGCCCGCGCGGCCTCGGTCGCAGCAGCAGACAGGGAAAGTTGGGCAAGGGCTTGCACGATCTCGGTACCTTGATCGGCATTCGCGGATCGTAGCGCGCGCGCACTCGTTTGCTGCGCTTCAGCCACCGCGACGCCACGGCGAACCTCGTCCAGCTTTGCTTCGCTAAGGAAACCCTTTGCGACGAGGTCTTGCGTGCGCCGGAAATCTGCCTGCGCCGCGACGAGTACCGAATCTGTCTGCGTCACGGTCGCTTGCGCGGCGCTTCGGCCGGTGCTGCGCAATCCGGCCAGGCGTGCGCTGGCCTGCCGCTCGTTGGCGCGTGCCTGTTCCAGCGCGGCGCGCAGCTCATCGCTCTCCATGCGGATCAACTCGTCACCTTTTTTTACCTGCGCGCCTTCAGCCACCGCGACGTGCACCACCCGCCCTGTCACAGTGCTACCCACATCAACGCGCGACGCCGTGGCAACCCTGGCCGAAAACTGTAACGTCCGCACTAATGGTGCATACACCAGTCGCGACGCCGCGACAGTGGGCGCACGCGTAAGCCACCAGATCAGCGCAACGGCGACCAGTGCGGTGAGTGCAATGCCCCCGATGAAAACGGCTTTCGCGCGAGATGCCTTGCGTGGTGATGGATCAGCAGCGGTTTTCTGCCCGCTCACTTCGAGCCCCGTGTCGCGCGGAGACAGGCTCGATGATGACTGTGGCTCACGTGAGGGCTCGCCATGCATTGAAGCAGCTCCTTATTTGCTTTCGGGCGGGGCAACGATTGTGACCAGCAACATAGCCATCAAACCTGCACGCGACGCAATGCCGCTGCATCAATTATGGACGCTAAGCGATATGATTTGGGAACCTGCTCAGCATCAGGCGTGCATGCGAATTTCGTCGGCGTGCGGCGGATAAGGGGCAGTGTGTAATTGATCCACGGGTAGCCCGGCAAGCTTGCTCGCAAATCCATGATTGATGTCGCGGTGATGCGCCTCATCGGCACGAACAAGCAGGACCACGTCGCGCAGTGTTGCATCATCCGGCAGCTTCCAATAATGTTTCGCGATTGCCGGCGCGGGAACATTTGGCGAGCGGCCTTCTTCGATTTCCTGAAGGTACAGCGTATAGCTGATGACTGCCTCTTCCTCAAAATAGCCAACAACGCGGTGTGCCGTGCGCGACGAGATGAGATAGAGCAGGAAGAATCCGACATAAAAAATCCATTGCGCCACCATAATGGCGACGCGTTCAAACGTGGTGGGCTGCGCGATCTGGACGAACGTCATCAAATGCATTCGCTCGTTTTCGGCCTCTTCCATCAACGTGCGAATCCAGCCATCATCGTCGACCATCCGGCGCAGGCTATTGAGGTGCTGAATGGTGCCCCCCACCATGCCCGGAACAGCGGCCACGGTTTCAAGAACGATCGCCCGGTGACCGTAGCGTTTGGCGAAGAAAGTATCCGCGCAGAAACGAAGAAACTTGGTGAAGCCGAGTGCAGCGCGGTCGGAGAGTCCCGTTGGGTCGTGATGGACGTTAGTGTCAGCGTCCCCCGCCACGCCATTCACCGGCGGGGTGGGGGTACTGCCGGACATGCCGTTAGGCACTTAATCCTTACTGTACGCGACGTTCGATCACGATTTGCTCAACTTCGACGCGGCGATTCGGTTCCAGGCACTTGATGAGATCGGCACGTTTTTTGTTCGTGCATACGACCACCGGGTTGCTCTCGCCCTTGGCGACTGCCGTCAAACGGCTCGATGCGACTCCCTTGTTAACCAAATAGGTCTTGACTGCATCTGCACGACGCTGGGACAACTTCATGTTGTATGCTTCGCTGCCCAAGTGGTCTGTGTAGCCGGATATGGTTACATTGTTCATCTGGGGAGTGCTACGCAATGCCGTGGCGATTTCATCGAGCTTCGGTTGCGGCATGCGCAGATCAGCGCGGTCGAATTCGAACAGCTCGGTTGCGGAAAGCGTGTAGCGCTCAAAGCGTGGCGGCGGCGGGGCTGGCGTAACCGGTGCTGGCGCTGCAACAATAACTGTCGGTTCTGGTGCAGCGGAGGCAGGTTCCGGCATCATTCGCGTTGTCGGCATTGTTCTCGGGGCAGGACGGGCGCCGAAGGCGTATGTCAGTCCGACTGTCGCGATGTTGGTGCTGGCACGATCAAAGGTAAAGTCGTTACCACTCAGATAGCTGTGCGCGCGGCGTACGTCTGCCTGCATGCCCCAGCGCTCGCTGAACGAGAACTGGAAGCCAAGACCAGCATTCACGTAAGGCGAGGTGGTGTTACGTTCGATGTTGCGCGAGTAAATATTGACTTTGTCGTATTCGGCACCGGCACCGACCAATACGAACGGGCGAAAACGACTGCGCGAAAACATATAAAGCGCGTCAACGCCCAGTGTGTTCTGCTGGTAGCGCACGCCGTTGTAACGCTGGCGCGAGTAGGTCGGTCCAAACTGAATATCCCACGATGGTGAAATGGCTTTGCCGAAACGCAGGCCACCGCCTTCACCGTGATGTTCATCACCGAACCTCTTGTCCGGGCGGATTGCGTTGATGCTTGGGGCGATATACCAGGAAGGATTGTAGCCATAGTCGCTTGTTCTATCGTAGGTGCTGCTTTGCGCAATGACGTTTGCCGATACGGCACACCCCACCAGCGCGATAGCGGCAGAAATTTTCTTGATGCTGTTCGCGTTTTTCATGTTGGCCTTGTGTAATAAGAATTGTGCTGGCTGACGCGTTACGCCGTCTTGGACCAGAAATACCGTAGTGACTATTTGTCATAGCCAGCGAAATCACATGGTTATTGATTTCAAGGTCACGCCCTATCGGACATCTTGGTGTAAAGCCGTAGGACATACACCCATGTCAGAACTGCGCGGACGCTGTCGGTGCATTGCGCGGATTCAATCTGGAAACCGTGGCAGGGTAATTGCGGTGCGTGGGCGACTATCCCGACATAGGGGTTCAGAACGCCATTTGGCGGGCTTCTCCGGGCACTTACGCCATGAATCGCCCGCCAGTGCTAGTGTTTCGTCGTGTCCGCTTAGGGCGGCGGTTTCTGTACAACGATACTCACCAGTACCGCCGCATCTTTTGTTGCACACAGTGCGTGAGGCACTTCCCCCGCGAGATACATGAAGTCGCCCGCGCGCATGGTCTTGCAACAACCGTGGGCGATGACATCGATCTCGCCTTCAAGACAGTGCATCGTAATCGGCCCTTCGACCGCATGTGCCGGCAACCGCTTTCCGGCGGGCAACACGATTCGCATGACCTTGAGTTGGGCGTCACGCAGGACCGTGGTGGACTGCGTATC
>JBKJMK010000313.1:0-4825 GCA_046596005.1 Usitatibacteraceae bacterium
GCACGTCGCGATAAATGCGAAACATGCATTTCTTCGGATCAACCTGCTCGATATCTTTATCGAACTTCGCCACCCGCTGGACGATATCGGTGAGCAGAACGGTAAATTCCTCACGAAGGATGTCGTATGACGGTTTATTGTGAAGGAACCATGGCCGGTTGTTGTTTTCGGCAAGGCCTTCTAGGAATTGGAGGAGGGCGGGGATATGCATCAGATTAGTTGGAATTGACCGAACGCAACGCTATTGCGGGTTAATGCTGGCTCTTAGCCTCAGGCAGAACGAGGGATAACCTAATCCTTCAGGAATTTGAATCATGACGGCCACGCCGAGCGGCTGTTGATCTCCACCGCTACGCTTCCGCTTTTAGTGATGGCACCAGGCGCAGACTTGCTCCGTATGACATTTGCGCTTGTAAATATTTCGCCAGGCGCTGCTTGCAGCAAAGATTTTATTATTATTCCTTCCACGTGTTTGTTGCTGATTTACCGAGGGGGATTTGCTTATCCGCCGATAAAACTCATCTCAACCTTGCGCGCTTTCGCCGTATCCGCTGTGCGAATTTCCGAATAGCGATCTGCGCGATGCTGCCAAATCGCGGCAAGAGCGTCGCGTATGCTCAAGTCTGCACCTTTTTCGTCGCCGCTGCGCAAGAGGCTCTTCAGGTCATAGCCTTTTTCAGCAAACAGGCACGTAAAAATTTGCCCGTCGGTCGAAAGTCGCGCCCGCGTGCAGGATCCGCAGAATGCCTCAGTGACACTGGAAATAACGCCTATTTCACCAGTGCCGTCCGCGTAGCGCCAGCGCTCCGCCACCTCGCCCTGATAGTTGGCATCCGCCACCACCAGTGGAAACTCGGCGCTGATGCGACGTACCACCTCCGCGGATGGAATCACGTCATTCGTCCGCCAGCCATTGGTGGCCCCCACGTCCATGAACTCGATGAAGCGCACGATATGATCCGAACCTTTGAAGTACTTTGCCATATCAACGATCTGGTGATCGTTGACGCCGCGCTTGACGACCATATTGATCTTGATTGGGCCTAAGCCAACAGCAGCGGCTGCCTCGATCGCCTCAAGCACTTTGGCTACCGGGAAATCGACATCGTTCATAGCACGAAATGTCGCGTCGTCGAGCGAATCGAGGCTGACCGTGACGCGCTTCAGTCCTGCGTCCTTGAGACGTTGTGCCATTGCCTTGAGCGCACTGCCGTTGGTGGTGAGCGTCAAGTCCACACCGGGCAAAGCCTTCGCGAGCATTTCGATCAGGCGTTCAATGCCTTTCCTGAGCAGCGGCTCGCCACCTGTGAGGCGAATTTTCTCAACGCCCAGCTCGTGCGAAATTATTGCAACACGAACGATTTCCTCGAACGTGAGTAATTCCGCATGCGGCAAAAATTGGTAGTCGGCATCAAACACTTCCTTGGGCATGCAATACGTACAGCGAAAGTTGCAGCGATCCGTGACCGAGATGCGCAGGTCGCGCAGTCGCCGACCGCGCGTATCGGCAAGCGCGCGCGCGTCCACCGTGCTCGCGAGCGACGGAATGGGCAGGGAGCGGATCGCCGCAATCGGGATGATACTGATGGTGTCTCGCGTTGTCATGGGTATAGGATAGCGGAAATGCTGCGTCGTTCTTGGGAGCATGCGTCAATATTGACAGCGGTGTGAGAAACTATGCGTGCAAACAAGTTTGCACAAGCTTTGATTGGAATGGATTTGGAAAAATTGACGTTTGCGATATCGGTGGTGATGGAGCGTATTGCCATCAACAACCGCTGGCAAAGTGAAAAGTGGCAGCTTGCCGGCGTGCTGCCCGATGACGGCAGCGCGACCGAACCACGTATCCTGATGGAGCGCGAAGGTTTGTTGCATAAGCTCTATCCGGGCTTTTTGTTGCAGGTATTTCGCGATGAGGGCGAAGGGTACTATCTCAATATCACCGCGCCCGAACCGAAGGTGTTCGTGACCTGGCGAGTACACGAAGATGGCGTCTTGATCTATCCGCATTTAGTCACCTTAAGCTATAACGAAGCGGCGCGGTTGATGGATGCGCAGGAAAAGGTGGAGAGCGTTGCCATGCCGCCAGATATTTTTGTGGCACTGTCAGACTGGGTGCGGGAAAATTACCAGCCGCCAATGAAAAAGCAGCGTATCCGGCCAAAGTCGTTTGAGAGTAAGGACGGGCGCTACTAGAGCGGAATGTCATGAGCATCGACAAAGAATCCGATACACCGACTGATGAACGTTTCCTGTCGCGCTGGGCCAGGGTAAAGCACCGCGCGCAGGCGCAGACGGTGCCTGTCGCGGAGCAGTCCACAGGGATTGCGTCCATAGATGGCGCAGTGCGAAACACAAGCAGTGGCGGGCCTGACAAGCCAACAGTGTCTGAAGACGCCGGTGCGAAGGGGATTTTGCCGGATTCACCGGTCCCGGACGCATTGCCTTCGCTTGACAGCCTCACGCCGCAATCTGACTTCTCGCCGTTCATGGCCAGGGATGTCGATCCGCAGTTGCGTAATCTGGCGATGAAAAAACTTTTCACTGACCCTCATTACAACGTCATGGATCGGCTGGACATCTACATCGACGACTATTCCACCCATCCGCCATTGTCGTTGGACGTCATTCGCCAGATGAGCATATCGAAGACACTGGGATTGTTTGACGACGAAGAGGAAATGGACGCCACCGGAAAAATTTCAAACGCGCAACCGCATGAGACAGTGATACCGCAACAGGGACAAGTCGCCGCGCCACCCTC
This sequence comes from Usitatibacteraceae bacterium, assembly GCA_046596005.1. GTDB lineage: Bacteria > Pseudomonadota > Gammaproteobacteria > Burkholderiales > Usitatibacteraceae > UKL13-2. Next base: position 2,765 of record JBKJMK010000313.1, read on the forward strand.
GCCCGTCCCTGTTGAGGGGGTAACACACAACGAAGCAGAACCTGTCAGTGTTGATGGCGTGAAGGCAGTGCAATCTGAGCAATGTCGAGAAAGCACGTAGAACCGCAGCGCAAAAACTGGTTCCTGGTTAGACTGAATCAGTAATAAACGTGTGTACAAAGATGATCAAACCGCCCTCGCAGGGCTTGTAGAATCTCCAGTGTTACGTTTATACGTCAGGCGCAACAAAAATCATTCAAGGAGACGGCGATCATTCGTGACGACGGTGTATTGGTTGCTGTGGCGGTAGTGGCCGCAGCAGTTGATCATGCAGGGACAGAAGTTTATGGTCCAGGCCACGAAGCATTGGCGCTTCTCGATGCGCAAGGTTGGTCCGTTTCATCGCTTTCAGCCAATTCCCAGTCGCGAGTATCCCTCGATGCCAAGATCGCCGCACTGCTGGCCCTCGGCGAGTTGCCGCCGCTGGCGCCGGTGGCAAGCGTTGCCTATGCATCGAGCGGGCGATTGCTTGTCATTGCGGACAGCGCGGCACGCGTCGCACAAGCAATTGAAGGTTTGGATGCTGCATTGACGATTGCAGTACTTTGGACCGGTGCGGTGCCTGCTCCGGTCGTTGCGGAGACTGAAATTGTCATCGGAAAACTGCTCACATTGACTGGATATCTCGGTGCTTTCGAACTGGTGTTCGAGTCGCAATCGGCAGTGCTGCCCCAGAAAGCACCGTTTGATCTCGTCCTGGATCTGCGGGCAGTGCCGGTATTTCGCATGCACCAACCGCCGCAGGGTTATTTCCACGCTGTCGATGGTGCAGCCCTTGCGCGTGCACTGGCCGAATTACCAGAAATGATCGGTGAGTTCGAGAAACCGAAGTTTTTCGCCTACAAAGAATCGATCTGCGCGCACAGCCGTTCCAGGAAAACCGGCTGCAACAAATGTATCGACATCTGTTCAGCCAATGCAATTTCGAGTGCCGGCGATATCGTCAAGGTAGACCCACATCTTTGTATGGGCTGCGGTGCCTGCGCGACCGTGTGCCCATCCGGTGCGATGAGCTATCAATATCCGCTGGTAGCCGACCGTGGCGCACAATTGAAAACGCTGCTCAACACTTATCGGATTGCCGCCAAGGGGCAGGGCGCTGCGCCTGCTGTGTTGTTTCACAATGCGACCGACGGGCGCGAAGCAATCGTCGCATTGGCCAGAGCCGGCGTTGGCTTGCCAGTCAATGTGTTGCCGCTGGAAACCTGGCACATTGCGTCGACGGGTCTCGATGTTCTGCTGGGAGCAATTGCCTACGGTGCGGGGCACGTGGCGGTGCTGGCGGCGGGCAGTGAAGCACCGCAATATGTTGAGGCATTGAAAGCGGAAATGGCGCTCGGTGAAACCATCCTCCATGCACTCGGGTTTGCCGGGACGCACTTCTCGGTGTTGCAGTCAGACGATGGCGACGACGCGTTGCAAAGTATCGCGTCCGGCGAGACGGTGCCGGTTCCCGCTGGTTTCAATCTGTCCAACGATAAACGCAGCACCATCGAGTTTGTCATTGAGCACTTCATGCGACATGCCAAATTAAAGCCCGGGCAAATTGCGTTGCCGGCGGGGAGCCTGTTTGGTGCGATTCACGTCGATAAGCAAAAATGCACCATGTGCATGGCTTGCGCTGGTGCGTGCCCCGAATCAGCATTGATGGATGGCGGCGATGTTCCACAGCTCAAATTTCTGGAACGGAACTGCGTGCAATGTGGCCTTTGCGAAAAAACTTGCCCTGAACGTGCCATCTCGCTGTTCCCGCGTTTGTTGCTCAGTGAAAATCGCAAAGCCGAGGTTGTGCTTAACGACGCCGAACCGTTCGAATGCATCTCATGCGGCAAGGCGCTGGGAACCAGGCAGATGATCGATAACATGCTGGGCAAACTGGCGGGACATTCGATGTTTCAAGGCGAAGGAAAACTGAAGCGCTTGCAGATGTGCGCCGATTGTCGCGTTGTGGACATGATGTCGAACAAGGAGGAGTACTCGATCCTCACGGGCAACTCACGCGGGCAGCAATGATGAGTGTCA
>JBKJMK010000319.1:0-8265 GCA_046596005.1 Usitatibacteraceae bacterium
CTGCGGTTCGCGTTCGATTGCCTATGGAAATATGGTCGATAACGTCCTGGGCATCGATGCGTGGCTGAGTGAAAACAAACGCTTCCACTTTGGTGTGAGTGCCATGGAAGCCAATAACGGCGCGGGGTTCAGGCTAATTCGTGAGGCAATGCAGGCCCTTTACGCACGCGAGGAAAGTGAAATTTGCGACAAAATGTTTCCGATCGCACGGCGTGTGGCTGGTTACAACCTGGACCGTTTGGCGCCGGCGCAATTCAACCTTGCACAGTTGCTGGTCGGCTCGGAAGGTACGCTCGGCTATTTTGAGCGCATCCATTTGAAACTGACCGAGTTACCCAAACACAAGACCTTGGGCGTTTGTCATTTTCCGCGTTTTTACGACGCTATGGACGCCGCACAACATATCGTGAAGCTGGGCCCGTCCGCAGTCGAGCTTGTCGATCGCACGATGCTGAATTTGTCGCGCGGAATCCCGATATACAAGAAAACGGTCGATGCGTTTTTGCAGGGTGAGCCGGATTGCGTATTGCTCGTCGAGTTTTCCGGCGAGCAGCATGTTGAGCAAGCGGCCAAGCTGAAACAGCTGGTCATGCTCATGGCGGACATGGGTTTTCCTGGCGGCGTCGTCGAAATTCCTGATGTCAATTTGCAGAAGGCAGTGTGGGAAGTACGCAAGGCCGGCCTTAATATCATGATGTCGATGAAAGGCGACGGCAAGCCGGTAAGTTTCATCGAAGACTGCGCGGTGCCATTGCCGCACCTTGCCGAATACACGCGGCGCCTGACCGAAGTATTTCAAAAGCATGGTACCGAAGGAACCTGGTACGCACATGCTTCGGTTGGCTGCCTGCATGTGCGGCCAATTCTCAATATGAAAGTCGATGGTGCTGCGAAAATGCGCGCGATTGCGGAGGAAGCCTCGCAACTGGTGCGCGAATACAAGGGGGCATATTCGGGCGAGCACGGCGATGGTCTGGTGCGGTCTGAGTGGATAGCGCCGTTCATGGGCACCCGGTTGACGGCTGCGTTAGGCGAAATCAAATCGTTGTTCGATCCAATGGGATTGATGAATCCCGGCAAGATCGTTAATCCCTCAAGGCAGGATGATCGTTCGCTGTTTCGATATAAGCCGGACTACGCAACCCGGAAAATCGACTTGGCCCTGGACTGGAAAGAGTCTGGCGGTTTTGCCGGCGCGATCGAGATGTGCAACAACAACGGCACCTGCCGGAAATTTGACGCAGGCACCATGTGCCCGAGTTACCGTGTGACTGGCGATGAGCTACACGTCACACGTGGCAGGGCGAATACCTTGCGGCTGGCGATCAGCGGGCAGCTTGATCGCGATGAGTTGACCGTCAACCCAGTCAAGGATGCATTCACTTCTGATGCGGTGAAGGATGCGATGGCGCTTTGCGTTGGGTGTAAAGGTTGTAAGCGGGAATGCCCAACCGGTGTTGACATGGCAAAGATGAAGATTGAATTCCTTCATCATTACAAACAGCAGCACGGGCACACGCTTCGCGACATGCTTATCGCTTATCTGCCGCGCTATGCACCATGGGCGTCGAAATTCTTCTGGCTGATGAATCTTCGCGACACCCTGCCAGGAGCGGCATGGATATCGGAAAAAGTGTTGGGCCTTTCAGCGAAACGGTCATTGCCAACATGGGCGGGTGACGCTTTCTCGCACCGCTTGTCCGTCACGCTGCCGATCGCAGGCGCCGGGAAAGATGTTGTCCTGCTCGCCGATACGTTCAACAACTATTTCGAGCCGGAAAACCTTCATGCCGCGCGACATGTGCTTGAAGCCGCAGGCTACATTGTGCATATGGCAACTGCCGCCGACAGTGATCGCCCGCTCTGCTGCGGCAGGACCTTTCTCGCCAGCGGCATGGTTGACAAGGCCAGGGAAGAAGCCCGGCGCACACTTGCTGCGCTGAAGCCGTTCATCGAAAAAAATATCCCCATCATCGGTCTGGAACCATCCTGCCTGCTTACCCTGCGCGATGAATTTCTCTCCATGCTTCCCGGTGCAGACGCCACTGCACTCGCGGCGCGAGCGATGTTGCTGGAAGAATTCCTCGTGGCAGAAAAAAAAGCCGGTCGGCTAAATCTGCCATTGCAGGCGCTACCGCAAGCAGATTTATTGCTACACGGCCACTGCCATCAGAAAGCGTTTGCTGCTTTCACGCCTGTCCAGGAGGTATTGAGCTGGATTCCTGGGGCGAAGTTGGCGACGGTCGAATCAAGTTGCTGCGGCATGGCGGGCGCGTTTGGGTTAGAGGTGGAGCATGTTGAGGTGTCGTTGAAGATGGGCGAACTCTCGTTGCTGCCAGCGGTGCGAAATGCCGGTGCAAACACGATGATCGTTGCCGATGGCACTAGCTGTCGGCATCAGATTGCGGATGGGGCGAATCGGCGGGCGCACCATGTTGCGCGCGTGCTGGCGCAAGCGCTCCGGCAGCGTATCCAATGATTCTCGAAGTGGCCACGCTGAATGTACGCCCCGGTCAGGAGATCGCCTTCGAGGCCGCCTTCCGCGAAGCATCAAGCATCATCAGTAGCATGCACGGTTACGTCTCACACGAGCTGCAGCGTTGCGTGGAGACAAAGCACCGCTATCTGTTGCTGGTGAAGTGGCAAACGCTGGAAGATCACACCGTGGGCTTTAGGCAATCTGCGGAATATCAACAGTGGAAATTGTTGCTCCACCATTTTTACGATCCATTTCCGACAGTCGAGCATTACCAGCGAATCGCGTTCGACTGACGTCCTCAGTCAAGGTGCTCCAAGCCGCCACAACGAGGTCACTTCGGCCGCGCGCGCGGCATGCAACGGATCACTGGCGTCGGAAACGCGCGGATGACCCGGTCGTACATCATGCCGATCGATCACGACTAAACCAGCCTGCTCAAAATACGCCAGCAACTGCGCACGGGAACGCAGGCCCAGGTGCTCTGCAATGTCTGAGAGGATCAGCCAGCCTTCACCGCCCGGCGCAAGGTGTGCGGCCAGCCCGCTAATGAATCCGCGCAGCATGCGGCTGTCTGGATCATAGATTGCGCCTTCAATGGGGGAACTGGGTCGCGCCGGAATCCACGGCGGGTTGCAGACGATAAGCGGTGCGCGTCCTTCGGGGAAAAGATCCGCTTGCACGATGTCGACTTGCGCGTTGAGCTTGAGCCGCTTGATGTTTTCACGCGCACACGCCAACGCGCGCGGGTCCAGGTCGGTCGCGATGACTCTCTCGATACCGCGATGCGCCAACACCGCAGCGAGAACGCCCGTGCCGGTGCCGATATCAAAGGCCAACGGTAATGATTTCGTACTTGACCCTGATGACGGCAAAACCGGCAACGCCGCTTCTGCGACCAGACCGACGTATTCACCACGCACCGGCGCAAATACGCCGTAATGGGGATGGATGCGGTCATTAATCGCGGGCACTTCCACGCCTTTCTTGCGCCACTCATGCGCGCCGATGATGCCTAACAACTCGCGCATCGAAACCACTGAGTCGCCAGCCATATCGCCACCCGGCGGGCCGTAGGCACCCACGCATGCACGCTGCAGATCGGGTGCGCGCCTCAGCGGCACGGTGTAGTCGCCTGCCAGGGGCAACAGCAACATGCCCAGTGTGCGTGCGCGTTGTGACTGGGCCAGACGATGCAGGTGAAAGGCTTCGGTCAGCGGTGCGGTTTGGGCTGCGGTTGCGCTATCTGGCGATGCCGGGATTGGATTTAATACCGTGGCAGGCGTCGTGGATTTCTGCGGCTTGTTTGCGCGCAAGGCTTTGCTCGCCTTGCGCGTTTTTTCGTCGGCCCGGCGTGCCAATGCCAACAGCATCTGGCGTGCGTTCTTGAAGTCGCCGCGCCACAGCAACGCTGTGCCTTCGCAGGCCAGGCGGTAGGCTGTGTCGGCGGACATTTGCTCGTCTGCAATCACCACGCGCTTGTGCGGCGCAATGCCTTTTTCACTGCGCCAGCGCGCAGAGCAGGCGAGGCCGGCCTCGGTCCACCGAATCGTCGGAAGTTCAATCACGTCGGGTCTCGCCTTGGCGATTGTGGCAGCAGGGCAGTTCAAAAAGGCAGAGGCGCATGTACCCGGGCAATCAAAAAGAAGTGAGCATACGCGCATTGAGGTATTCAACGCGAGATCGCCATTCGGCGGGCGGCACCAGGCAGAAATGCCTCAAACGCCGCGTCAGTACTTGAGTTTCGCTGATCCTCGGTTTGGCGCTGAACACGGCGCCTGCTTGCCCCATTTATTGTGCGATGCTTTATTTGCGCCCAACGCGCAATAGCCTGCTGGTCGGTTGAACATCCGGGGAATCAACTACGGGAAAAACACATGAACGGGAGTGGGATAAAAAAACCAGCGGCTAAATCCGCTGGGCGCTGGGTGAAAACGACTACCCGCCAGTCCGCGCCCGCGTTGGCCAGCGTCCAAGCAAAATCACCTTTGCCTCCGCCATGTCGCGTTCGTAAGCGAACTTGGCTTCTCTGGTGCAGGCCCGTCGCGCATCGCCGGACGTCAAATCGCATTCGCGCAACGATTCCTTGTAAGCACCGCCCGCTTCCCGGATTGCGCTGCGGTATTTTTGTTGCGGGGTCACGTCCTCGACCGCACCTCTCTGCAATGATTGCTCGTCGTTTCCGGAAGCAGCATATGCGGAACTTGTGGTGACCAACAAGGCTGTCGCCAGCACAGCCGCGCCCTTGATGTTTGGTTTGGCAAATTGTTTCAAGTTAGTAGCCTTCAAGAATGGGAAGTTGTGCCGCGCATTCACGTGGGTGCTGCACGTATTGCTATTTCCGCATATTTTAAGATTGGTGTCATGTCGCAAATACCGAAATACTTGTAGGCGCTTGCCTGTAGGCGCTAACCTGTACCCGGCGGGTCATGTGGCGCTTTTGAATGGTCGATCACCTCATTGCGCCTTGCTTCGCGCGACACAGCTTCAAACGCGTCGTTGAAGACCTCATCGGCGAGGCCCAGGCCGCGAACCCGTTGCATGTCACCGGACGCCAGGCTTGCCCTCAGCTCGTCAATAAGCATGGTGCGTGTGGTGTTGCTCTCGTAATGCTTGAACACACAGGTGCCACGAATCGAGGTGAGCCAGTTGAGTCGCCAGCGGCGTCGGCCGAAGGCGTCGCGCGTCTCGATCCAGTCGCCGCAGGCCATGCTCATTTTGGCTAGTTGGGCGCTCGGCGAGACGCTGAGCTCGCCCGCCGCGAGCGCCTTGTCCGACGGCACGAAGCGCTGCCCGCCAATGGCGTTCCAATCGCCAGCCAGCGCCAATGCGTAGATGCGCTGAAGCTCTGCAAAGAAAATCTCCATGACTTCCGGATCCGGACGCGTATTTTGCGGCTCATTCTGTAACATCGCGAGACGCGTCGGTAGCTCCGCCGCAAGCCGCGCCCGCTCGGCCTGCGGGGTGGACGGGGAGAGACTTCTCAGCAAGTCATCGAGTGCCTTAAGTCCGGGTTTCCACTCATCGACCTTCCGGCTGTTCTTTACGTGGCCATTGATCAGTACGTCGCGCCAAATGGTGTCGATGAACCCGGTCACGGCAGCAGGCAGCATGCGATTTTGAAGACGTACTGCAATTTCTCGATCCGCAAGGTGTCCGGCGTATTCCCGCGCTTCGCTCCGCTCGAGTTCCCGCACGCTTTCATTGCGTTGCAGCGCGGCTTCCTCGTGGTGGTAGAACAAATCGTCGAGTCGATCAAAGGCAAGTTCGAACGCGCGCGGTTCGTCGTCGTGGATGTGCAGTAAGCCGTCGACGATACTGACCACGGAATGGATCGTCGACTCATCTCCTGCGTTCAGTTCAAGCGTCAGCCCGAACTCTGCCATCAAGTCGATAAGCTTGCGGACCGGGTGCTGGACTTGTGTCAGCAAGGCGCGGTCTTTGAGCGCAAGCTCCAGCACCGGTAGTTGTAGCCGGCGAATCACCGGCTGCAGTTGCGACACGATGCGCGGTTCGACGAACAGCCGGTCGAACACCGCGGCGACAATATCGGTAACCACCTGTTCGTCGGCGTGTAACCTGTCGTGCAGCGATTGGCGCGCCGCGTGAATGCTGCGCGATCTCGCGCCAGGTGCGGCCCCTGTGGCTACTTCGACGGAGGCTTGATGGCTGCCTGAAGAAATATCAATCAGTTTTTCCAGTGACGTTATCAGCGCCTGGTTGCTGCTGGCGGCGCCGAGCGCAAGTTCCTGTGCGGTTGGTTGTGCCGACGCGGCGCGCCCGGATCGCGACACCGGTGCGCCATAGTAGCTGGCGACATCGACGTCAACACCACGCGCTGTCAGAAAAACATTGGCCGACCGGTATACCACGGCGACGATGTCGAGCAGCGCCGGCCCGAAGGCTTTGAACACCGCAAGCCTGACCGCAGGCGGAATTTCAAGCGCCGCGAGTGCGTCCATTAATGATTTGGTGAATAACAGCGGCGACACCGGGTTGTCGTTGTCGGTAAAACTGTCGCGACCCGTCAGGATGCAGAAGCGCTGCGTGAGCCCCCACAACTCGTACTCGCATTGTTCCTTAAGACGACGTGTGCACTGGTTGATGGCAATTTCTTCTTCGAGACGTTCGTCGGCCATCAGCGTCATCGCGTCGAGTGACAGTGTTGATTTCGTGCCCGTGGCGTTGAGGAACGGAAGAATCCTGACATCGAGATTTCGGCTTACACAGACGGAAACCTGGGTTTGCAGGTCGCGCCGGTTTTCGCTGAGAAATTGTGCGGCACGCTCAACGTCACGCTTACGATCAGGTGTAGTGGCGTCAGATTTAAACAGATCGCCAATCTCGGGTGTCGCGTCAAAAATGGCGCGGGCAAAACCATCGACGAGATGAGCCCGCACAGCGTCGAGCTGAGCAGGGTTGGCAGCAGGCAGGGATGTGGATGGCAACCAGTCTCCTTGTTCCCGGTTTGGCTGGAAAGGTGGCAATTGCCGCAATGCCGGGATGCAATCCACTAAGGCTACGCCCATTAATTACGCTTGTCAGTGGGCTAAGGCGCAATCCCGCCTTCAAAATCTCCTACGCGTGATGGCGCGGGGGCGAGATTGACGCGCCCGGCGCGACGCCTGTGGCAGTCGTCGTCCGTGACGGGATTTGATCGTTTGTGGTTGGTGAAGTGTTGTCAGCGTCCGCCAGACCGCGTAAGGAACCGAAGGTATGCGCATAGACCCACGTGAATTCGGCACCGATCAGGAAAATTTGCGCCGAGTAGTAAACCCAGATGAGGATGACGATCAGAGAGCCAGCGGCGCCAAAGCTGGAGGTGACGCCACTTTTTCCAATATAGAGTCCGATTAGAAACTTGCCGACCGTGAAAAGCAGCGATGTCACAAGCGCACCAAGCCAGACATCGTCCCAACGCACCTTTACGCGTGGCATCAGCTTGTAGATCATCGCAAAGACAGCTGTCGTAAGGGCGAAGCCGACCAGCAAATTGACGATCTGCGCCAGCGCCTCCCAGCCCGCAAAAGCGTCGCCCCACCACTTGCCCAGCGCTGCCATCACCGCGCCCAGCACCAGCGAAACCATCAGGAGGAAGGCGATGCCGAGAATCATGCCGAACGAAAACAAGCGCGCACGCAGCAAGCGCCAAAGGCCGCTTGACTTGCTTGTGACGGGTGCGCGCCAGATGCGATCAAGGGCGTCCTGTAACTCGCCAAACACCGCCGTTGCGCCGATCAGGAGGACCGCTATACCAACTACTGTTGCTGTGATGCTTTGAGCGGGTTTGCTGACGCTGGTCAAAATTGCCTCAACGGTCTTGGCGGCGTCATCGCCCATCAGACCCCGTAGCTGGCCGAATATCTCGCCGCGCACGGCATCGGCACCAAAGAACAAGCCGGCGACGGAAATCACGATTAACAGTAGCGGCGCGAGCGAAAAAATTGTGTAGTACGAGAGCGCCGCACCCATGCTCGGCGCGTAATCGTCCGTCCAGGCTGACGCGGCGCGCTTGACGAGCGTCCACCATTGCGCGAAAGATCGCTTGTCGTCGTCGCGATCAATCTCTCGCGTGTTCACGCTCAGGAAAAATCCAGCGCGTGCGTCATACACAACGCTTGTGAAATCGGCAGCATAGGTTTAGCAACTTCAATCGGCTTCAACCGGGCGTTCCCGTAACCCTGTTGGGCATCAGCGAAATCACATCCGCTGACTTGCCGGCGCGATATTTGACGTCGGGTACGCTGTTCGAGGCGACAGTGAGTCGATCATCGACCTTTGCCACGCCG
>JBKJMK010000439.1:0-6400 GCA_046596005.1 Usitatibacteraceae bacterium
GGGCGTCGTTGATGCCATCACCGGCCATCGCGACCATTGCGCCTTCACCTTGCAGTTTTGCAACGAGGTCGAGCTTGTCCTTCGGCTTCACCTCGCCGTGCACTTCCTCAATGCCAAGTTTGGCGGCAACCGCCTTGGCAGTGGTGACGCCGTCGCCCGTTGCCATCACCACACGAATGCCAGCCGCCTTCAATTGCTGCAACGCCTCCGCTGTGCTGGCCTTCACCGGATCGGACACGGCGAGAATTCCTGCCAGGGTACCGTCGACACCAAGAAACATCACACTTGCACCTTCCCGCCGTAACGCATCAGCTTCGCTCAGCATCGGGGCCAGATCAATTTTCAACTCCGCCATCAGTGCCGCGTTGCCAAGCGCGAGTGTTTTGCCGCCCACACGACCGCGCACGCCGATGCCGCTGCCCGATTCAAATTCATCGGCCTTTTCGAGCGCCAACTTTCGTGCCACGGCGGCCGCGACCACCGCTTGTGCCAGCGGATGTTCGCTGCCTTGGTCGAGGCTCGCGGCGAGGCGCAGCACCTCGGCCTCATCGAAGCCGGGCGCGGCGATCACGCGTTCGAACACGGGCTTGCCTTCGGTCAAGGTGCCGGTTTTGTCCACGATGAGCGTATCGATGCGCCGGAAATTTTCAATCGCCGCCGCATCGCGAAACAGAATACCGCTGGTGGCCGCCTTGCCGGTGGCGACCATGATCGACATCGGTGTCGCCAGGCCCAGTGCGCAGGGGCAGGCGATGATGAGTACAGCAACGGCGTTGATCAGCCCGAACACCCAGCTCGGTTCCGGCCCGACGAAGCCCCACACAAAAAACGTCATGAGCGCGATGGCGACCACGACCATCACGAAATAGCCGGCGACGGTATCAGCCAGGCGTTGCAATGGTGCCTTTGATCGCTGTGCCTGCACGACCATTTGCACGATCTGCGAAAGCATGGTTTCCGCGCCGACTTTTTCCGCGCGCATCACCAGGCTACCGGAGGTGTTCATGGTTGCACCGATCAGTTTCTCGCCCGTCTTCTTCATCACCGGTATCGGCTCCCCGGTGAGCATTGATTCATCCACCGCGCTGCTGCCTTCGGTTACCACGCCGTCAACCGGCACCTTCTCGCCCGGGCGCACCCGCAAGAAGACACCCAAATGCACGTGTGTAAGCGGGATGTCGTCCTCGCTGCCATCGGGCTTGATGCGGCGCGCGGTTTTGGGTGCAAGTCCAAGCAGCGATCTAATCGCGGCGGAGGTTTGCGAGCGTGCTTTCAGTTCCAATATCTGCCCGAGCAGCGTGAGCGAAACGATGACCGCAGCGGCCTCGAAATAAACCTGAACGCGGTCCATCGCGACGAACGTCGCCGGAAAAACGTTTGGCGCGATGGTGGCGACCAGGCTATAGAGGTAGGCGGCTCCCGTCCCCAGCCCGATCAGCGTCCACATATTTGGACTTCGTGTTAACACCGATTGAGCGCCGCGAACGAAAAACGGCCAGCCGGCCCAAAGAATTACCGGCGTGGTTAACACCAGCTCGACCCAGCTTTGCTGCGTGCCGTGAAACCAGCCCAGTTTGTGGCCGACCATCGCAAGAATCACAGACACAATGGTCAGCGGCAGCGTCCACCAGAAGCGGCGTTGAAAATCCGCAAGCTCCGGATTCTCGTCTTCGTCGAGTGAAGGCATGAGCGGTTCGAGGGTCATGCCGCATTTAGGGCAGGCACCCGGCGCGTCGCGCCGGATTTCCGGGTGCATGGGGCAGGTGTAAATCGTTCCCGGTGCGGGCGACGACGGCTGTTCGGCATTTGGCTGCAAAGGCGAGGCGACACCCGCTTGCTCCTGCATGTGATCGTTCGTGTCTTGATGCCCAGGCGTGTGATCGTGCGGTGCGGAATGATCGTGCGATGTTGTCATGGCGTCAGCGCTAGTTTTCGGCGGCGGGCAGCGCCCTCATTTGCCTTGTACATTGTTGTGGTTATCGTGCTGATGCCCGTGGTTGCCGTGCATGAACATGTGCATCAGTGGACACGCCAGCAATAGCAGGTACGGCGCGAATCCAAGCGCATGTCCCCAATGTTCGCGAAGCACGTAGAACCCCACGATCACGGCAACCATGATGGCCGCGCCTTTCCAGGCGGGAAACGAGCGGGGCTGCTCAGCGGCGTGATGGTTCGCAGTGTGGCTTTCATGGTTTTCCATGGCGGTTCCTTTGGGAATCTTACGAATGATGCCTGAATGTACATTGTCACGATACATTGAAGTGATGTCGTCGGTTTGATGCAAATCAAATTCGTGTGGATATGCTGCGATGCGCGGATTACGGTGCATAAAGTTCACTTGCCCGCAGATGAGCCGCCTTCGGGTTTCCCGAATCAAGGCCACGAAATCGCGCGGCCATCGTTGATCAATTCACATCATCGCCAGGCACCCCAGCGCGGCACGATGGACGCTGGGTGAGTGCGGCATTCGTTTCAAAACCCGCGATGAAGCAGCGCGCTACAGCCAGCCTGCCTTGCGGAAGCGGCGGTGCAAATACATATCGATACCCAACATCAGCGCCAGCGCCATGGGGTAACCAAACAGCCACTTTAGCTCGGGCATGTGTTGGAAGTTCATGCCGTACACGCCGGCAATCAGTGTGGGGACTGCGATCAACGCGGCGTATGCGGCCAATTGCTTGGTGGTCTGGTTTTCATGAAGCGTGATCATGGAGAGGTTTACCGAGATCGCGGTGATTACCATCTCGCGCAGGCTGGTGATCGATTGCTGAATCCGGATGAGGTGGTCGGAGATATCACGGTAATACTCGGACAGGCCGATGCAAACCTGCGGCACCCGGCCGCCATAAAGTTTACCGACACCCTCCAGTAGCGGTACCACTGCGTATTGCAATTTCATCAGTTTGCGTTTCAGTGCGTACAAGGCTTCGATGTTGGCGCGCTGTGTGGTACTGGAAAAAATCCGTTCCTCGATCTGTTCGAGTTCCACTTCAAGCTTATCGAGCACCGGGAAATAGCGATCGACGACAGCATCGATCAGCGCGTAAAACACAAATCCGGAGCCGTGCTTCAATAGTTCGGGTTCCCGCTCGCAACGTTCGCGCACCGCCGCAAACCCCTGTTCGACATTATTTCGCACTGACAGGATGTAATTCGGACCGATAAAAATATCGACTTCCCCCACGTTGAGCTCGTCTTGTGCCAATTCGGGATTGTGCAAAACCGCGAACAATGAATTGCCGAACTCCTCAATCTTGGGCCGCTGATGCCCATGCCGCGAGTCCTCAACCGCCAACTCGTGCAGGCCGAATTCGGATTGCATTTCCGCCAGTTCTGCCGCGTCGGGGTCCTTTAGCGCGACCCATACGAAGCACTCTGGCCGGACAACGTACTCGCTGATGTCAGCAATGGTAATGTCCGCAAGTTTCTTGCCATCCTGGTAGGCAACACAGTTGACGAGCATTGGTTTTCTCCGAAAGTAAAACTGTATTGGTCCGATGGAGGAGCCTGCGACGTCCAGGCCACAAAGGTCGTGGCAGAGTGTAGCAGTCCAATTCAGTCAGGGCGGGGCCCAATTATGATGATACTCATGCCAATCAAGCACACCGCCACACCGGTCCAATCCCAAACAGTAGGGCGTATGCCGTCGACTGCCCAGAGCCACAGAATGGCGACGCCGATGTAGACCCCACCGTATGCCGCGTACACACGTCCGGCAGCGGTCGGGCCGCTTTCGCCTTCTTGAAATTCTGCTCGCCGAACGAGAGGTCGGGCCAGTGCGGGCGTTCGGTGCCGTCGAGCAGACCCTGGATCGTGAGGATATGGATTTTCGGGAACGCCGTTATGCGGGGGGGGGGGCGCCATGGTCGGCGGGTGACCATTAGACAGCTCAGTCTTGAAACAGGCCAAGCAACTATCGCGGCACTCGATTCAATCGTATCAACCAACGTCGTAGTCGGCCACATCTTGCATTACAAAGAAGTGGGGATTCTTGGGAACAGGCTGCGAACGCAAATGTTCCTCCACGTCCGCCAATATTTGTTTCGAAGTTTCCCGCCTGTCAGCACACCTGCTCGCCCATTCACGGCCAGGATGAATCACATCCCATCTCGGACGCATGCCTTGATATCGACCTTTTCCAGGGTTGTGATTTCCGAAACCGTCGACAATCGTATTCCAGACCGGCATAAATTTGTTGATTAGGAGTGATTCGGCGAGCGGAATCCAAATGTCATCGACGACGAGATAGCGACAGCAGAAGTCAACAATGACTAAGTTAGAAGATTTTTCGACACTTTCGGCGTGCTCAAGCAATCGATTGAACAATGCTTTGGTGGAAGTTGACTTATTACCGGAGGCTGTCCCTTTTCTAGCGCCTTCGGGAATAGCTTTTCCGACGTAGATCGGTGCTTCAAAACGATTGCCGCGATTTCTGGTGGCAATTTGCTCATATTCGGGAAACGCCCCGGAATAGTAAATCGCGTATATGCCCGCTCCGCTGAATGCTTTAAGCGATCCTAAATGTTCCGCGCGCCGCGAAAGTAGCGCCTCGGCAACACTAGCGCCTAGGTTTTGCCTGGCAAGCGGATTGTATGGCTCGCCAGTGCTCAACTCATGACCTTCTTCGTTTGAGGAACCGTATTTTTTGCCGCGTATTCGTGAAGTTTTTCCGCCACGCTTGCGGCCACGGTGCGCGCAAGTAGCACTGGAACTGCGTTGCCAAGCTGCCTCATAGTTTCGGTCCAAGAGCCATGAAAATAGAAACCATCGGGAAATGTTTGAAGTCGCGCGGATTCTCTCACGGTGAAATAGCGAACGCTTCCATCAGGATTCACAAGCATGTTCTCGCCTCCTGGAACGCCGTGGTCTCCTGCCTTTAACGTTTTTGCGGGCAAATCTAGTGGGCTGCCAGTATGGCCAGCGTAGCTTTTTGCGCCAGATTGAAGGCGGTGATTCAAATTAACTGAAGACTCACTGCATGTGGTTGTGGGATCAGGGAGCCCAACCAGTGCATCCCGGACTGTGCGCCAAGGGAGCTTTGTTGGCTCAATCGCCAAACCACCCATTCGATCAACAACCGATTTCATCGCAACTGGAATGTTGGGGCGACGAGTCTTGGCAATTTGATGCCTCTCCCAATATGACCCAGTAACCCACTGATCAAAAAGTAGCGCGTCAAGGGAATGACTTTCCCACGGGAAACGCCAACGAACATCCAAGTCCTTTCGAAAGCCAACGATAAAAACTCTTTCCCGGCGTTGCGGCACACCGTAGTTCGCAGCATTGACAAGCGTTGGAAACACGTTGTACTCGAGACCACTGGAACTTGCACCGCGTCGGGACGACTTGTATCGCTGGAGGCGTTCAGCATGCTCCTTCCAACTCTGATCCACTTTTCGGCGAATTTCAGGGAACTCCAACTGCAGGAGAATATATTGGTAGTAGTTGTGAAACGATGATCGCGTCAGACCTTTTACGTTTTCAAAGATGAAAGCGCGCGGATGCAGGCGACGCACCACATCAACTGAAATTGGAAACATATCCCGCGCGTCGGAAAACGCCGCATGTTTGCCGCCCATTGAAAACGGCTGGCACGGTGGCCCCCCGCCAACGAGTGCTATCTCACTGCGTTGTCCGGATCCACAAAATTCTTCAATCCAGGCGCGCACGTCCCCCTCCCAAATTGGCCACCCGGCAACGTATGGAAATCCCCGCGATATGTTCTCTCGAACAGTGTCACATGCCCCTTTATCCCACTCGACAACCGCCTGTGCTTCGAATCCGGCTAGAGACAATCCCATGCCCAATCCACCCGCGCCAGCGAACAATTCGACGGAATTCATCTGACATTCACCCCTGTAAAAATTTACATAGTTTACTCTGGACGCGACTCTGAATGGCAAGGTGCCATTCCCAAATCGTGCAAACTGAACAGCCATGGCGCAGCAGTCCTTATTGGGTCCGCAGGTCACGCAACCGATTTGTTTTGCATTTCTGTAGCCATCCATTGCCACATGCCCGCGAGAGCCGTGATCTGAGCGTCGGATTCATGGCCCTTGGGCGTCTTGAATAACAGGTTTTAATCGCGTTTGGAATTGAACGGCGGATCGAGGTAAATCAGATCGACCGACTTGTCGGCGATCTGTTCGCGGAGGATTTGCAGGTTGTCGCTGTAGAAAAGTTTTTTTCATTTCTTGCGTGCCTTGGCTGCGGGCTTGGCGAAATACTTTACGCCGGGCAGGTCCTTGAAATCATCGTCCTGCGTCCAGACGGTTGCGCCCAAGCGTTGCGCGGTGGCGTAAATGAGGCTGTCGGCCAACGGCATGGGATAGCGTGCGGCATCGAGCGCCAGCGATGCATGCGGGTAAGGTCGTGCCGGTCGATGCCGCGCTGGCGCTCG
>JBKJMK010000262.1:0-5302 GCA_046596005.1 Usitatibacteraceae bacterium
CTTGCCCAATTGATCGCGTCGCGCTGCCCGATCGCGGCGTAATTGCTCAAGCCTGCGCACCCGGCCTTCGTTACGGGTGCGACGCGCCTGCACACCCTGGCGAATCCACACCTCCTCTTCCTTCAACACCTTGTCGAAGCGGGCATTTTCCTGGGACTCGTTGTGCAACGCCTCGGCTTTGCGGCGCAGATAATCGACGAACGAACCCGGATAACTGACGAGTTGTCCCCGGTCGAGTTCGATGATTCTGGTGGCGATGGTTTCCAGAAAACGTCGATCATGGCTGATCACCAACACGGCACCCGAATACGCGGCGATGGTTTCTTCCAGCCAGGTGATGCCTTCGATGTCGAGATGGTTGGTTGGCTCGTCGAGCAACAATAAATCGGGTGCTGCCACCAGCGCGCGCGCCAGTGCGACACGCTTTCGCAGTCCGCCCGAAAGCGAGCCCAGGGTCGCATCCTCATTGATACCCAGCCTCGCCACTGCGTGCCCAACGCGCGACTGAAGCTGCCAGCCGTCATGTGCTTCGAGGCGAGATTGCAGCACTGACAATTCGTCAAGCGCGTCAGCATCTCCCGCGCCAGCGGCGCCATGGGTGAGTGCATGGTAAGCAATCAGATCGTCGGCGACATGGCCCAAGCCACTGGCGACGGCATCAAATACCGTTTGCTCCTCTTCAAACTGCGGCTCCTGCAACACCAATGCGATCGTCAGATTCGGTGCCTTGGCGATAACGCCGTCGTCTTCCTTCGCATTGCCTGCCAGTATTTTCAACAGACTCGATTTGCCCGCGCCATTGCGGCCGATCAACGCGATACGCTCAAAGGGCTCAATCGTTAGTTCGATGTGATCGAGAAGGGCGACGTCGCCGTAGGCAAGTGCCAGATTTTTGAACTGGAGGATGGGCATCGCGAAGTGACAATCAATAGTAGAGGATGAATAAAGCTGCAAAGCACGCGCGGCGAAAGGCCGCAAGGCCGCAAGGCGAAATGCCGAAATGCAATAATGCGCGGCTGACCTGAGGCAAGCTGCAAACCAGCACCCGATCGCATAATTTCCGGCGCACAGGTTGCAGAGTTGGGCAGCGCGTCATTTTACGCGTAAAATTTTGCGCGATAGCAGTTTATCGAAGAATCACCGCCCTCGTAGCTCAGTGGATAGAGCATCCCCCTCCTAAGGGGAGGGTCACACGTTCGATTCGTGTCGAGGGCACCACCTATTTTTGCGCATTCGCGCCCGTCCAACTGCCGTTTCTAGGATAATCTCGACTTCACAAAAAGAAACCTCGGGAAGTCGACATGTCCACCCAGGCAGAAAATCGCAAAACCGCACTGCTTGCTGAAATCAAGAAGCTGATCGCAAGCAAGGTGCCCGCCTCCCAACTTGATCTGACCAACCTGTTTGTCGCACATTATTGCAATGAGGTCGATGCAGAAGACTTTGTGGCGCGCACTGCTGCCGACTGGGCGACACTTTCGATGTCACATCTTGGGTTCGGTAACGAATTCCAGCGTGGTGCACCGAAGATGCGCATCTTCAGCCCAAAACAATCTGAAAACGGCTGGGAGGCTGCGGGTACTGTCATCGAATTCGTCAACGATGACATGCCCTTCCTGGTTGATTCGATCGCGATGGAGATCAATCGGCAGGGCATCGCGATTCAGCTCGTACTCCACCCACTTTTTGCCGCGACGCGCGACCAGCATGGCGTACTGTTAAAGCTTGATGACGCCAAAGACGCAAAAGGCGCTGAAGACAGCGCTCGTGTCGAGTCGTGGATACATGTCGAAGTTGAACGTCTCACCGATCCTGCGCGCATCAAGGCGCTTGGTGATGGCCTGGTCTCGGTATTGGCGGATGTACGCGCCGCTGTCGAGGATTTTCCGGCAATGAGCGCAAAGATTGCTGAAATGCTATCGAACATGGGCGGTGCGGCCAAGGTCGTACCGCTTGAAGAATTGGATGAAGCGCGGGCTTTTTTAGCCTGGACGGCCGACCGGCATTTCACCTTCCTTGGCTACCGCGACTACGAACTGTCGCAACAAAACGGCGTTGAAATTTTAAAAATTGTGCCCAAGTCCGGTTTGGGTATTTTGCGGGAGCCAAAGTTGGGCGGCATCTCACAAAGCTTCAGTGAACTGTCACCGGCGTTGAAGGCACTCGCACGGCAACCACAACTGCTGGTGCTGACCAAAGCAAACTCGAGAGCCACCGTACATCGCCCCGGCTATCTCGATTACATCGGCGTAAAACGCTTTGATGAAAAAGGCAACGTCATCGGCGAGCGCCGCATGATTGGTCTGTACACTTCCTCGACTTACCACGCCAATCCGCTCGAAATCCCGCTGCTGCGGCGAAAAATTTCCCTGCTGATGGGACGCGCCGGGTTCCCGCCATCCAGTCATGCCGGGAAAAATCTCTTCTCAATTCTGGAGACCTTCCCGCGTGATGAACTCTTCCAAATCGGTAATGACGAATTGTTTGATACCGCCATGGGCATTCTGCGGCTGGGCGAACGTGCCCGCACACGTTTGTTCGTGCGTCGCGATATTTACGCACGGTTTTATTCCTGCCTGATTTACCTGCCACGCGAAAATTACAATACCGAGACACGACTGAAACTGCAGGACATCCTGAAACGTGCCTTCAATGGCACCAGCGCCGAATTCAACGTGCAATTATCCGAGTCTGTACTCGCTCGCATTCACATGTTGATACGGACTTCCCCTGCGACAGCCGTGCAGACCGACATTAAAGCGCTGGAAGCGGAAGTAATATTTGCATTGCGCAAATGGGAGGATGGTGTATTCACACTGGCAAGCGCGACGCTGGGCGAGGATATCGCCAATCAGGCGCGCCGCGAGTTCGTACTGCCGTTCCCCGCAGCGTACCGCGAAGACGTAACTGCTGAACTGGCAGTAGCCGATTTTGTCGCCGCGCGGGCACTTTCCACAGACAGCCCGATCGGGATGTCGCTATATCGACCCGCTGCGGCAGGCGCAAATGTACTGCGCTTTCGCCTCATCAAACTTGGCAACGCCGTGCCACTTTCCGGCTCGCTGCCGATGCTGGAAAACATGGGCGTCAAAGTCGATAACGAGCGCTCATATGTCATCGCACGAAACAGTCTCCCGCCGCTGCATGTTCACGATTTCGGTCTCACCCATGACTTCGCCGACCTCAACCTCGACAGCGTCAAGGCAAAATTCGAAGCAGCGTTCGCGCGCATCTGGAAGCGTGAAGTCGAAAACGACGGCTTTAATCGCCTGACGCTTGCCGCCGCACTTGCCGCCGATGAGATTTTGCTGTTGCGCGCCTACGCAAAATATTTAAAACAGACCGGGTTTACCTTTAGCCAGCAGTATATCGAGCAGACCCTCGCAAAGCATGCCGTCATCACGCAGCAATTGGTGCAGCTATTTCATACGCGCTTTGGTCCAGACCACGCTGGCGAGCGCATCAATGACGAGCGGATGATGATTAAAGCCATCGAGACCTCACTCGATGAAGTGTCGAACGCGGATGAAGACCGCATTTTGCGGCGCTTCCTCGCGGTGATGCGGGCGACGTTGCGCACGAACCATTACCAGATGGACAAAACAGGCTCCCGGAAACCCTACGTGTCGTTCAAGATTGAATCAGCCAAGGTGCCTGAACTGCCGGAGCCAAGGCCGCTGTTCGAAATTTTTGTATACTCACCGCGATTCGAAGGTATCCATCTACGCGGCGGCAAGGTTGCGCGTGGCGGCTTGCGCTGGTCGGATCGACCGGAAGACTTCCGTACCGAGGTGCTGGGCCTCGTCAAAGCGCAGATGGTTAAAAACGCGGTCATCGTACCGGTTGGCTCCAAAGGCGGATTCGTACTGAAAGCCGCCCCCCCCGCCACAGACCGTGACGCGTATCTGAAGGAAGGCGTGGCCTGCTACCAGAATTTTCTGCGCGGCTTGCTTGACGTCACCGACAATCTCGTTAAAGGCCAGGTCACCCCGCCAGTACAAGTTGTCAGACACGATCCCGATGACGCGTACCTTGTGGTTGCAGCCGACAAAGGTACTGCGACATTTTCCGATTACGCCAACGCGATTTCCGCCGAGTACGGCCATTGGCTCGGCGATGCATTCGCCTCTGGCGGCTCGGTCGGCTACGATCACAAGAAGATGGGCATCACTGCCAAGGGCGCGTGGGAGAGCGTCAAGCGACATTTTCGCGAGATCACCGACGCTGACGCGCAAGGCATCAACATACAGACGACTGATTTCACTGTGGTTGGCGTCGGTGATATGTCGGGCGATGTATTCGGCAATGGCATGCTGCTCTCAAAGCATATCCGTCTCGTCGCGGCGTTTGATCATCGACATATTTTCCTGGACCCCAATCCGGATGTGGCCAAGAGCTTTAAGGAGCGGGAGCGTTTATTTGCATTGCCACGTTCGAGCTGGGAGGATTACGACAAGACCCTGATCTCCAGCGGCGGTGGCGTATTTTCGCGCGGTGCCAAGACCATCAATGTCACGCCGGAAGTAAAGGCGGCGCTCGGCATCAAGAGCACGTCGGACTCGCTGGTCATGACGCCGCTGGAGCTGATGCGCGCGATCCTGAAGGCGCCCGCTGATTTGTTTTACAACGGCGGTATCGGCACCTATGTCAAGGCGAGTGATCAGTCGAACGCGGAAGTCGGTGATCGCGCGACCGATGCCTTGCGTATTAACGGCAACGAGTTGCGCTGCAAGGTGGTTGCCGAGGGCGGCAATCTTGGCTTCACACAGCTTGGTCGTATTGAATACGCGCTGAATGGCGGACGCATTAACACCGATGCGATCGATAATTCCGCGGGCGTCGATTGCTCAGATCACGAGGTCAATATCAAGATTCTCGTTGGCGCCATCATTGACGCGGGCAAGCTTGCCGAAAAAGATCGCACGGCGTTTCTGGCAGATATGACCGAAGAAGTCGGCAAACTGGTACTCAAAGACAATTACTTTCAGACGCAGACGCTTTCAATTTCGGGTGTGCGCGCTGAAAAACTGATCGATGCGCAGGCTCGTTTCATTCGTCATCAGGAAAAATCCGGGCGCCTGAACCGGGCAGTGGAATTTTTGCCCAGCGACGACGAAATGAATGAGCGCAAAGCGAAAAAACAAGGGCTCACCTCGCCCGAGCGAGCGATATTGCTGGCCTACAGCAAGATGGAACTGTTTGACGAACTGCTGAAATCCGACCTGATCGATGATAAGTACGTGGCCGATGCACTCATCACTTATTTCCCGACGGCATTGCAGCAAAAGTATGCGAGCGTGAT
>JBKJMK010000396.1:0-33407 GCA_046596005.1 Usitatibacteraceae bacterium
AAACCCTGCAATTGAAAACGGCGGTTGAAACGTTGGAAGCCCTGACGCTCGCGCTGCCGACACTCAACGTAGGCCTCGTTCATGGTCGTATGAAGTCAGCGGAGAAACAACAGATCATGTCGCGATTTTTGGCCAACGACATCCAGCTACTCGTTGCGACCACGGTCATCGAAGTCGGTGTGGATGTCGCCAACGCGACACTGATGGTGATCGAACACGCCGAGCGCATGGGGCTCGCGCAACTGCATCAGTTGCGCGGACGCGTGGGGCGCGGTACCAAACAAAGCACCTGCGTACTGTTGTATCAGAATCCATTGGGAGAAACCGCACGCGCGCGACTGAAAGTAATTTTTGAAACCACCGATGGTTTTGAAATTGCGCGCCAGGATTTATTGATTCGCGGCCCCGGCGAACATCTGGGCGCGCGCCAGTCAGGCGCGCCATTACTGCGCTTTGCCGACATCGAGCGCGATGTCGATCTGCTCGAGGCCGCACGTGATGCCGCCACATGGATGTTGCGACATGCGCCGAAAAGCGCCGAAACCCATCTGGCACGCTGGCTTGGTTCGCGCCAGCATTACCTGAAAACATGAGGACCTTGCGCTTATTGAAGCCGGATGCCTGGCGTTGTGCGCCACCCTCGCACCCACATCCTTTGCACGACTGGTTGACTTCGCGCGGCTCGCTCACCGCGCGCATCAAGGGTCGCGCGCGTAACTTTAATCTGGTCCGGCTGAAGCAGCGGGCTCAGCGGCCAAATGTGGACGAACGGCGCGGGCTGGCATTGGGCCCGCGCGAACTGGCCATTGTCCGCGAAGTGTTGCTCCGCGATGGTGAGCATGTGCTGGTATTCGCGCACAGCGTGGTGACGCGGCGTGACCTGCGGGGCGTCTGGCGCGGTTTATCGCGCCTCGGTTCCAGACCGCTTGCCGAAATGCTGTTCAATGATCCGACGGTCGACCGCTTGCCGATGGAATACCGGAAAATCGATTCCCGGCATCCGCTATTTCGGCGCGCCCACGAAGTCGCGCCGTTTTCGGTAACTTCTGTGTGGGCGCGGCGCAGCATTTTTTTAAAACGCGGCAGACCGCTGCTAGTCACAGAAGTTTTCTTTACTGCGATGGACGCACTGACTCAATGGCCCCGCCAAAAATAAAAATCTGCTGTATCAGTTCCATCGAAGAGGCGAATCTTGCCGTGTCGTGCGGCGCGTCCGCCTTGGGTCTGGTGTCCGCCATGCCCAGCGGGCCTGGTGTAATCACTGAAGAAATGATCGCCCAGATCATCCGCTCGGTGCCGCCCGCCATCAATACTTTTCTGCTGACAGCGCTCCAGCATGCCGACGCCATCATCGATCAGCAGCAACGTTGTCGGCCGAACACCCTGCAACTCGTCGACCATGTTCCCCAAGCGGAGCTGATTCGCCTGCGGCGCGCGTTGCCGGGCATTGCGCTGGTGCAGGTGATTCACGTCACCGGAACAGCCTCGATCAGTGAGGCGTGCGCCGTTGCACCGTTTGTGGATGCAATCCTGCTCGATTCCGGAAACCAGAAACTAACCGTGAAAGAACTGGGCGGGACGGGCCGAACGCATGACTGGCAGATTAGCCGTACGATTCGTGAACGCTGCGGTAAGCCCGTGTATCTTGCCGGTGGTCTCAAATCCGAAAACGTACACGATGCGATTGATCAGGTGCGGCCGTTTGGCGTGGACATTTGCAGTGGTGTAAGGAGCAAAGAAAGTCTCGACGAATCGAAGTTACGCGCATTTATCCGCGCCACCACTATTTACCAACATGCCGGCGCGCCTTAAACACTACATCACGCTTGTCCGCCTGGATAGGCCGATCGGCATCCTGCTGCTGCTATGGCCTACCTTGTGGGCGTTGTGGATCGCCTCCGAAGGTCGTCCTGACACAACGATTCTGGTGGTATTTGTCGTCGGTACGATTCTGATGCGCTCGGCAGGTTGCGCCGTCAACGATGTTGCCGACCAGGATTTCGATGCGCACGTCAAACGCACGGCCAATCGTCCACTCGCAACGAAAAAAATTTCCATCTCGGAAGCACTGGCGGTCGCCGGTGTGTTGGCACTGATTGCATTCCTTTTGGTTGTGGTTTTTCTGAATAGACAAACACTTTACCTCGCGTTCATCGCTTTGTTCCTTGCCGTTAGCTACCCTTTCACCAAGCGTTTTTTCGCCATGCCGCAGGCGTATCTCGGTATTGCGTTTGGGTTTGGCATTCCGATGGCATTCGCGGCAGAAACAGGCGCGGTACCGGCACTGGCATGGTGGCTACTGACGGCAAATGTGTTTTGGACGCTCGCCTACGACACCGAATACGCAATGGTGGATCGAGACGACGACGTCAGAATCGGCATCAAGACCACGGCGATACTGTTCGGCAAGCTGGATGTCGCAATGGTGATGCTGTGCTATCTCATCATGCTGATGATACTGACGGGAGTCGGCAAAGTGGCCGGCATGGGCTGGCCGTATTTTGTGGGACTGATGCTCGCTGGCGGTATCGCCCTCTTCCACTACACGCTGATTCGCAAGCGCGATCGCGACCAATGCTTCAAGGCGTTCTTGCACAATAACTGGCTGGGTTTCGCGGTGTTCTGCGGGCTGATGTTTGATTACGCGCTGCGAAGTTAGCCAGCCCACCCTGTGCCATGGCATAAACTCAAGCACTGGCGGGCCTCCTGGCGCGAAAAGGTCCTGAAGCACCCGCCAAATGGCGATCTGCATTGAGCCTGCATCACGGTGTCGCGGCTAGCGACAAGCGTAGAATCGTTCGCACTTCACGCGAAAGATCGATCATGACCAAGACTACCACCTACCTCGTTCCGGGCCTGCGTACGCCGTTCTGCAAAGTCGACGGTCCGCTGAAAAATTTCAACGCGCTTCAAATGTCAGTGCCTGTCGTGCAGGCGATGGCAAGCGTCGCCAAGCCCGATCTTATGATCTGGGGGACGGTGATTCCGGGATTGGGTTACAGCAATATCGCCCGCGAAGTGCAGGTCGACGCCAAGCTCGATGCCGCAACGCCCGCATTCTCCACCGTAATGGCATGCTCGACATCGATGGTCGGCGTATTCGAAGCGGCTGGGATGTTGTCGGACCACGCACCGCTTGCGATGGTCGGCGGCGTGGAGGCGATGAGCCAGGTACAAATTGGGCTCACGCAGGGACTCTCCAACTGGCTGCGCAGCGTCATGCAGGCGCGCAGTTTCGGCCAACGGCTCGATGCCATCGCCGCCATCAGGTTTGCGGACATCAAACTCGATATCCCGAGTGTAAAAAATCGCGCCACTGGCAAAAGCATGGGTGAGCATTGCGAGGAAATGGCGAAACGTTGGAATATCCCCCGCGAGGCGCAGGACAGGATTGCCTATGAGAGCCACTCCCGCGCGGTGAAAGCGATGGCGAATGGGTTTTTCGATGATCTCATCATCAACGTGAACGGCACGGCCAAGGACGGCATCCCGCGCGCCGATAGCACGCTTGCGAAACTGTCCACCCTGAAGCCCGCGTTTGACCGTACCGATGCGGGCACAATTACAGCGGGCAATGCTTCACCGCTCACCGATGGTGCCGCTGCAATCTGGGTAGCCAATGAAAGCGGCTTGACC
Source organism: Usitatibacteraceae bacterium (assembly GCA_046596005.1). Lineage (GTDB taxonomy): Bacteria > Pseudomonadota > Gammaproteobacteria > Burkholderiales > Usitatibacteraceae > UKL13-2. Next base: position 3,637 of record JBKJMK010000396.1, read on the forward strand.
AAGTTGGCCGTTAATCAGCCACGCGTCAGACTGCTGGATTATGAAATCGCCGGCGTGGATATTTTCGCTGAAGGGCTGCTCATGGCACCCGCTTACGCCATCCCACGCCTGCTCGTGCGCAATGGTCTAACCCTGGCCGATATCGACCTATGGGAAATCCACGAAGCGTTTGCTGCGCAGTTGCTGTGCAACGTCGCCGCGTTGGAAAGCGAATCGTTCCTGCGCGAAAAAATTGGCGTAAATAATCCGCTGGGCAAATTTCCCTGGGAGCGATTAAATCCCAATGGCGGCAGCGTTGCCATCGGGCACCCGTTCGGCGCGACCGGCGCACGAATACTGAGCCAGGCGGCGAAAGAATTGGCCGTGATGGGTACCGGGAAAAAAGCCATCGTCAGTATTTGTGCAGATGGTGGATTGGCGACGGTGGCGCTGTTGGAAAGCGTGTGATGAAAGATTGATGCGAAGCACTTGTCAGCGGCGTATGTGCATCAGCGGAATTGCCCGAACCACCTTGCAAGTGGCTGAGTTTTACGATTGCGTCGCATCACCTTTCCGCTCGTTACAACCGCACCGCCGTCTCCAGCGCCAGTTCAATCATCGCGCCAAAACTCGTCTGCCGCGCCTCCGTGCTCATGTGTTCGTGGGTGCGAATCTGATCCGACACCGTCAGAATTCCCAGCGCGCGCCCGCCGTATTCGGCGGCCAGCCCATAGAGGCCGGCGAGCTCCATTTCGACAGCGAGCACATTCATTTTCTCCAGCTTGTCGAACAGCTCCGGCTGCGGCGTGTAAAACAGATCCGCTGAAAACACGTTGCCCACGCGCACCGCTTTTTCCTGTTCTTTTGCGACGTCGACGGCCGTGCGCAGCAAATCATAATCGGCAATCGCGGCAAAATCGTGATCCATCAGTCGCATGCGATTCACCTTGCTGTCGGTCGACGCACCCATCGCGATGATGATTTCGCCGAGCTTGATTTCCGCCATCAGCGCGCCACAGGAGCCGACCCGGATAACATTCTTCACGCCATAGTCCTTGATGAGCTCGGTCGCGTAGATGCTGCACGAAGGAATGCCCATGCCGTGCCCCATCACCGAAATGCGCTTGCCCTGATAAGTGCCGGTGTAACCGAACATATTGCGCACGGTGTTGACCTGTCTGGTATTTTTAAACCACGTCTCGGCGATGAACTGCGCGCGAAGTGGATCGCCAGGCATGAGCACAGTTTCGGCAAAGTCGCCGGGCTGGGCATTAATGTGTGGAGTGGGCATGTGCAGGCTCTTCGTTTGTAAATAAATATCAGGATTGAATGAATTGCGATTTCAATCTTTGCAAGGCAAATTGTTTACGTAATTTATTCGCCGTTAACGGCGCGCTGCATCGTCTGCAACGCGGCGCGAAGATCCTCAATCGGGATTTGCCCAGGTGCGGAACTGCTTTTACCAACCGCAAACGTCATGACGGAGCCATATAACCACCCGCACAGTCTTGTCACCGCACCAATTCCGCCCATTGACATGGTGATCACGGGGATCTGCACGCGCTGACTCGCGGAAAGTGTCGCCTGCAGAAGCACGAGTACGTCATCGGCGGCCTGCGGCGTGACCGCCAGCTTGGCAATATCGGCCCCTTCAACTTCGGCTTCGATGATCCTGTGAACCATGTCGGCACATGTCGGTGTGCTCTTGAAATTGTGATGCGACAAGATCATTAAAACGTCATTTGCGCGCGAAGCCGCACGCAATTTCCCCCTGTTTTCGGGTGCCTGACTCAGTTCGTAGTCGATGATATCGACGGCACCGCTCGCGCAGACCTCCTCGTAGAGCGCAATCACTGCATCGTCCGACAGGCTGATTGCCTCCCCGCCTTCTTGAGGGGCGCGGCACGTGAAAATGATCGGAAGGGTGCCTGCGGCAAGGCGTATTGCGCGAGCGACGGCGACGACTCGAGTTGGGTCATGAATTTCAGCGAAGAAGTCAACTCGCCACTCGATCAGATCGGGACACTTTGGCAATATCGACACAAGCTCGGCGTGGATGCCGTCCGCCGTGCGTGCCACCAGCGGCGTACAAATAAGCGCATGCCCGTGTGAATTCAGCGTCCTGCCTCGTACGATCAACGACCTCATCTACCTGATCTCCAAACGTCCCGTCCTTTTATCCAGCACCTTGGTGCGTGTGGACATCGCTTTGGAGTGTGCCACGGATCGGCGCAAATCCAAACTCGTGCATGGCAAGCTGCCCCACCATGCTAATGCCAGTCTTTTGACGAATGCTCTTTTTCGAATTGCTTGCGGTCGTTTGCAAACTGCTCAGCCAGCTCGTCGCGCCCGGCCTTCGCGGCGGACACCAATCTATCGTCATCGTCGAAGTGAGGGATCATCGCTTCGGTCACGTTGATGTTATGACGTCGAAAAATGTTTGCCATGTCGCGCGCGCGAAAGCGGTCGAACCCCAGCACTTCGAGTGCGTGGCGTCCCGCCATCAGTGCGGACTCGAACGTCTCGCGCTCAACGATTTCCACGCCGCGCTGCCGCAGTTGGACATAGTGTGTGACGTTGCGCGCGCGCGCGACGATTTTCAGATTCGGAAAATGTTCGCGCACGATGTCGGTTAGTTTCAGGCTGTCTTCCACATCGTCGATGGCGTTTACCAGCAGTCGCGCGTCTTTGGCACCGGCCGCGTGCAACAAATCGAGGCGCGTGGCGTCGCCATAAAACACTTTGGTGCCGAATTTGCGCAATAGCTCGATTTGATCGGGGTCGTGATCAAGCACAACAGCACGAGCACCATTGGCCAGCAGCAAGCGACCGACGATCTGCCCGAAGCGACCGAAGCCGGCGATGATCACCGGTGCATCCTTTTCGTCGATCACGTCGGCTTCATTTTTGCCGCTTTTGGCGCACTCAATACGTGCCATCCACCAGTCGTGCAGAATCAGCAACAACGGTGTGGTTGCCATCGACAGCGCCACGGCCATCGTCAACAGCGCTTCCCATTCTTTTGACAGGACACCTGCAATCCGCGACGCACCGAATACGACAAACGCAAACTCGCCACCTTGCGAGAGCAATACGGCAAACAACCAACGCTGTTTGTGATTGATATCGAGTGCGCGCGCTACGATCCAAAGCATGCTGATTTTCAGCAGCAGAAAACCCAACACCAGTACCGCCACCATGCCAGGTTTACTCAACAGCAAACCAAAATCGATGGCCATACCGACGGAAATGAAAAATAATCCCAATAGCAAACCCTTGAATGGCTCGATATCAGTTTCCAGCGCGTGACGATACTCTGAACTCGCGAGCAGCACGCCGGCAAGAAAAGCACCGAGGCCCATCGATAAGCCCGCCAGTAACATCACCTGCGAAATACCGATCACGAGCAGCAAGGCAAACGCGGTAAACACTTCGCGCAGGTTGGTGGCGGCGATTATGCGCAACAGCGGCCGCGTAAGATAAAGGCCAATGACAATCACCGCAGCAATTGCGCCAAAGGCTTTCAGGGCACTCAACCAACCGGGGTCAGCATTTGCGACCGCCTGCGCTCCCAGCAAGGGAATGATCGCCAACAGCGGAATGGCGGCGATATCCTGAAACAACAAAATGGCGAATCCCGCTCGACCGGTCGGCGTGGGCAAAAAATTCCGCTCAGTCATTGTGGACACCGCAATGGCGGTTGAGGAAAGTGCTAATGCCGCACCCACCACCATTGCCGCTTTCCAGTCCATGCCGAGCAGCAACGCACCACCGGCAAGCGCGGCGCCACATAGCGCCATTTGCAGCGAGCCACCGCCAAAAACACTCCTGCGCATTGCCATCAAGCGTTTCGGTTCCAGTTCCAGGCCGATCAGGAACAACATCAGCACGACGCCAAACTCGGAAAAATGCAGTGTGGATTCCACGTCTTCGATGAAGCGCAACCCCCAGGGCCCAATGACGGCACCGGCGATGAGATAACCCAGTACCGCGCCCAAGCCGAGACGTTTCGCAATCGGCACACAAATGACGGCGGCGGCGAGATAGATGAGTGCGTCAATCATGATTCGCCACTCCACTCAATCAGGCGCGCACGAAAAATTTGCGTCGCTGCGGAAAGCTCCACATCACTTACTTCATGCGCGCCATGTAGCACGATCGGTGTTTGCCATTTCATCCCGCAAAAACGCGCCGTCTGCTCAATCGGCGGGACAAATTTTTCAAACGGCTGCTCGTGCATGCCGTCCCTTGAGTAGGAATTCTCATCGCCGCCTGCGCTCACGACCCAGAGGCACGGTTTGCCTCGCAATGCATTTCCCTCCTTGCCATAGGCCCAGCCACGCAGGAGTACCACGTCGAACCAGTGCTTGAGCATCGAGGGCACGCTGTACCAATAGAGCGGATGCAACCACACGACCAGGTCGGCGCGGGATAGTGCGGCCTGCTCGGCGGTGACGTCGATATCGAAATCCGGATAGAGATCATAAAGCGAGCGTACTTCGAGGCCGGGTAGATCGCTGACGGCATTCACCAGCGCGCTGCATGCCCGCGAGTGGCGCGGATAAGGATGAGCGTAGAGGACGAGAATCATGGTGATGAAGTTTAGCCCACGTATGCGTCGACGGCCACGGCGCAGTGGCATCGCCAGCCTGCCAATTGAACGCGTGGCGAAACCGTGGATCGGGTAGCCCCGGTTTCTGCAGGTAGACAGTGGGTTGAAATGGCCATGCCGTGATACCCAAGCCCGTGCGCGCCATCTGGCGGCATTTATGCTGCGTAAGGCCTATCCACCGGCACTTTGTTGTTCTGACCGTCTTGGCGGCCACGCGAACCAGGCCCCAATGACGGCAATCAAGAATGCCATGTACAACAGCGCAAACACCCATGGCGGTGCATTCCAATAGATCAACATAAGCACCCAGCGCTGCACAAAGCTTTGCTCGTTCGCCGCGCCACGCAACCAGTCTTCCAACACGGTAAGCGGGCAGGTCACACCAAGGATCGCTTCGGCCGTCACGAATCCCATGAGTGCAAGGTGCGCGATCCGCAACCGGCGATGCCGCACCCACGCCCAGCCCAGCGAACCGCCAATCGCGATCATCGCCAACCCACCGACGTTAAAGAGCACCACACCAGCGTGCAGCAAAAAAACGAGATCAGCCAGCATCGGCAGCGCTTGCACTACAACGGAAAATTACTGCGCCTGGCAGGCACCAGCGTGACATCATTGCAGCAGCGTCTGCTCCATGAATTTGATCTGCGCATAAAACATGAAATCCGAATTGGATTTCTTCGCAAATCCGTGGCCCTCGTCGTTGGCCATTAAAAACCACACCGGCGTATTCTGCTTTTTCAGTTGCGCCACGATCTGTTCGGCTTCGGTGTATGGCACCCGTGGATCATTCCTGCCTTGCACGACAAATAGCGGTTTCTTTATTTTCTGCGCGTTGTTCAGCGGTGAAATGGTTTCAAGAAACTTGCGCATTTCCGGAATCCGTTCGTCGCCATATTCGACGCGTCGCAAATCGCGGCGATAACTTTCGGTGTTGGTAAGGAAGGTGACGAAGTTGGAAATGCCAACGGAGTCGATCGCGCCGGTAATACGGTCGGGATAGTTGGTCGATACCGCCAGGCTCATGTAGCCGCCGTAGCTGCCACCCATCACCAATACTTTTGCATGATCGAGGTCCGGGTGGTCTTTGATCCAATCGAACAGTGCGCCGATATCCTTCACCGAATCTTCGCGCTTCATGCCGTTGTCCATGGCGAGGAATGTCTTGCCAAAACCACTTGAGCCGCGAACATTGGGGTAAAGCATTGCGAACCCGGACTCGTTAATCATATAGTTGTTGCGGCCAATGAAGCCCGGGCGCGCCTGTGCTTCCGGTCCGCCATGAATATTGATGATCACCGGTCGCTTGCCGGGAAATTTTTTCACATCCGGCTGATACAGAAAACCGGAAATCATCAGACCGTCAAAGCTCTTCCAGCGTACCAGCTTTGGCTCTGCAAAATCGAGCGGATTGAGCGACGGGCTGCCACTATTGGTCCAGCGGGTAATTTTGGTGGTGGCGACGTTCCAGGAATAAACGTCTCCTGGCGAACGGGCGGAAGTGACGTTGAATGCAAGCTCCGCACCGCTATCCACTTTCTTGCTCGTTGCGTCGTCAGCAATGTCGTCGTCCCCGCTTCCCTGCCAGCGCAGCCCGGAAATTTCGCCAGGCAACAGCGCTGGACGCGGTAACTCAGCCAGCGACTCCAGGTCAAGAAAACGCAATACGCTCGAGCCATCTTCGTTGGTAATGAACGCGATACGTTTCGCCTTGGTGGAAATCGAAAAATCGCTCACATCATGTAGCAATTTGGGTGTCAGGACGGTCTCGACACCACTGCCCAGATCGATCAACACCAGGCGACGGAATTCGCTGTCGCGATCAGAGGTCGCAAATAGTTTCTTGCCGTCGCGCGAAAAACGCGCCGCGCCATAGAAAACCGGCGCGGCACCGGTTTTCTTCTCCAGCGTCACCCGGCGCTTTTCTCCATTGGCAACGTTTATTGTCCACAGGTGCGACTCGTTGGCTGAAATACTCTGAGAGAAAACCAGTGTTTTATCGTCCGGGGAAAAGCGGAAATTAGACCACCCCCCGCCTTCGAAAGTCGTGATTGTTTTCGCGGCATCCGGCATCAACGGGTCACACAACACCAGCTTTGTCGTCGGCATGCGCGATGCATTGTTACGATCGATGGTGATTGTGGTGTAGGCGATGCGGTCGCCGTTGCGATTCCAGGCTGGCGCACTGGCACGTTCCCTGGGATCGGAAATGGACGTCACTGTTTTGGTGGCAACGTCCAGGCGGAAAATCTGGAATACCTCGTCACCGCCGTTGGCTTTTTCGAACAGGATGTAGTCGCCCTTTTTTGGCTGGAACGACGCACCACTCACCGCGTCGGGAAAATCAGTGATGGGTACCGGCTTCATTCCGGGACCGGAAACAAGATGAAGCTGCAGGGTGTTGTTAAGGCGCGTGCGAATCATCACTGCCGATTGCGTCGGATGCCACGACACGATCGATGATGGTTTGAATTCAGTGTATGCACGCACCTTCGTGACCAGTGCTTCACTGATCGGCGGCACGCCGTCAATGACGAGATTGTCAGTCGGTTTCAGAAATTGGCCGTGTGCTGCAGTGGTGATAACTGCCGCCAATAGTGGAGCGAGAATGCATTTTCCAATCGGGTTCATGGTGTTATTTTCCCTGGTTGACAACCGGACGCGCTGGATCGGCAACCCACTCGCTCCAGGATCCTGCAAATAATTTTGAGCCGGAAAGCCCCGCGTATTCCATGGCAAATAAATTGGCGCATGCAGTCACGCCGGAGCCGCAGTAATGCACCACGTTTTCTGCGCGCTTGTGATTTGTCAGTGCTGCAAATTCGTTGCTGATTTCACCGGCACCACGAAAAGTGAGATCGGCGTTCAGATTGGCTTTGTAGAATCGGTTGGCTGCACCCGGTATGTGCCCCGCGACGGGATCGATCGGTTCAGTTTCGCCGCGATAACGCTCCGCTGCGCGTGCATCGATGAGCGAGATATTTTTATCATCAATATGCGCCAATACTTCTGCGGCGCTCCATAACATCAGCGGATCACCTTGCCCACGCAATGGTGCCGGGGAGGGTGCAGGCACCTCGGTCGATAGCGCGTGACGGTCGACAACCCATTTTGTGATGCCGCCATCGAGCAGAGACACGTTGGTCAAACCGATCCAGCGCGCCATCCACCATAGGCGCGAGGCGAATTGCCCGCCAACATCGTCATACGCGACGATGTTGGTGGTGTTTGACACACCGTGACGCGCAAGGAACGCTGTGAGCGCCGCGGGAGACGGCAAGGGGTGACGACCGTTCTTGCCGGTCTTGGCGCCGGACAAATCGGTATCGACATTCGCAAAGTGTGCACCGGGAATGTGTCCCTCGCGATACTGACGTTCACCCTTTGCAGGCTCAAACAGGTCATGACGACAATCGAAGATGACCCACGCGGGATCATGCAAATGTTTTGAAAGACTCTCGGTATTAATCAGCATGGTGGCTCGTGTGGAAGTCGTAAATCAAGGTGCTTATTATGCTGCGAATTTCGGGGCCAAGCTCAGTCTTCCTCTGCAGGCAACGCGGGGGCAATATTGTCAGCGCGTGCCGTTTTACCAATCCCGGCCAGCCATCCACTTGCGATGATGACCAACATCCCTATCCATGCAAAGAGTGACAATTGCTCGTCGAAAAAAAACACGCCAAAGATCGCGGCGAAGATCACCGTCGAATACGCGAACGCGCCAACGACCAGCGTATTGCCGCGCTGGTAGGCGCGCGTCATCGCCAATTGGGCCAGCGTCGCGGTCAGCCCCACACCGAGCAGCGGCCAGAGATTGGCGGTATTCACTGGGTGGAATGGGCCGTCAAGCGGGTGGACCAGCGCCGACCCAATCGTACCGATTAGCGAAAAGTAGAATACGACCCGCCATGCTGGCTCACCTGCATCGCCCAATTTCTTGACGTTTACATAGGCGCACGCGGCAAAGAAGCCTGACGCGAGCCCGATCAGGCCCGCAGTCGTCTGGTCACTGGCCAAGACCGGCCGCAGCACCAATGTAACACCGACAAAACCCAGTGCAATGGCACCGAGAAGACGTCGGCTGAAGCGTTCTTTCAAAAAAATTGCCGAGAGCAATGTGAGCCAGACCGGCGACGTATAGTTGAGGGTGATGGCCGTGGCTAGCGGCAATTCGGTCATCGCATGGAAGTAAGCAACCAGCGATATCGTTCCCGTGACGCCACGCCAGAAGTGACCCTTCCAGAACGCCGTACGCGCTGTCTCTCGTCGCCACAACAAAAACGCGCCAATTGCCACGAGGCCGAATAGTGATCGATACATCGCCAGTTCGGCGCCGCTGAATTGGCCGCTGAGCAGTTTCGCGAGCGCACCCATCAGCGCGAACAGCGCGCCTGCGACGAGCATCCAGGAGGAGGTCATATAGAGGAAGAGGAAAGGTGCGGATAGCGGCAACGATGAAAAACGTGTCGGCAACCGTCCAATATTTTAAACACCAGGGAATCTAGCGTTTGTTGACCGATTCAGTCCGCCCCAGCTCCCTGCGCAAAAACTCATGGAAATGCACCATGCCATCTTCCATCGGCGATTGATAGGGTCCCTGCTCATCGCGCCCTTCCTGCCACAACAACTTGCGCCCATCGTTCATGCGCTGGCAAATTTCCTCATCCTCCAACGCGGTTTCGTCGTAAGCTTTCTGTTCGGCAGCGATAAACTCCGGTTCGAACAGGGCAATTTCTTCCGGATAATAGAATTCGACGATATTGGTACAGCGCGCAGGCCCGCGTGGCACGATAGTGGAAATCACCAGCACGTGCGGATACCATTCAACCATGATGTTCGGATAGTAGGTGAGCCAGATCGCGCCCTTTGATGGCTCAACGCCACCGCGAAATTGCAGCACCATGTCGTGCCATTTTTTGTAGATTTCCGTTCCTGGGCGAGTCAGCGCCTTGTTCACGCCAACCGTCTGCACGCTGTACCAGTCGCCAAACTCCCACGCTAGCTTGTCGCAATCGACAAAATTTCCAAGGCCTGGATGGAACGGCTCAACGTGATAGTCCTCGAGATAGACTTCGATAAACGTTTTCCAGTTGAAGTTGTATTCGGTGACTTCAACTTTGTTGAGCACGTGACCAGAAAAATCGAGGTCTTTGACGCAGCCGAGCTGGCCTAAATCGGCCGCGATATCGCGTGGCCCCTGAAACAGCATGCCATTCCATTTCTGCAACTTCTTTTTGGGCAGTTCGAGGCAAGGCTGCTGCGGGAAATGCGGTGCCCCAAGCAGCTTGCCTTCACCATCGTAGGTCCATCGATGTAGCGGACAAACAATATTGCCGGTCAGCAATTTGCCGGCACCTTTTAACATCACCGCCTGGCGATGCCGACAAATGTTGGAGACCAAATTGATATCGTGGCCATTGTTAATAAGCGCCCACGCACCATTGGTCATTTCCATTGCCCGGAAATCACGGTCTTGGGGCACCATCAATTCATGGCCGACATATCCGGGGCCGTTTTTGAAAAAAACGTCCATCTCACGCGCATGAATGGCGTGGTCAAAGTACCAACTGACAGGTAGTTGCGTCGTGACGGGAGAAAGCTCTCGCGCACCGAATAGTTCGGACATAGTCCTTACCTCCAATATATCCGCCTGCAAATGCGCGAATAAACCAAAGTAAAAACAACTGGGCGATCGAGTTTGTTAGCTTTTAACTCTACAGACTCCGTCCCGTAAAACGAATTCCCTAGCGGGAACCCACGAAAAGGAACCGGGAGTTTGCCCCAAAGGGCTTGAAAGGGCAAGAAATTTTGAATTTTTCAAGATCGTCATAGCACAACAAGCCATTTTTATCGTGGACTCGAAGCGGTTGATTACGCTATGATTTCGGATTGATTTTCTGTCACAACGTCAGGGTTTGCCCCTCATGTCCAAAACGCCACCGCCCACACCAAAAAATTTTGAAGCAGCGCTGGCTGAATTGGACCTGCTCGTGGAAAAAATGGAAAGCGGTCAACTTCCCCTTGAAGAGTCGCTCATCGCCTACCAGCGCGGCACTGTGCTGCTAAAATTTTGCGACGGTGTCTTGAAGGATGCTGAACAAAAGATAAAAGTACTTGATGGCGGCGAACTTAAAGATTTCCCTGGCTAACCTGCTCATGTCCGATTTTCAGGATTGGTCTCGCAATGTTGCGCTGGACATGGAACGCACGCTTGAGACGCTGCTGCCCGCTGAAAATACAGTGCCGACCCGCCTGCACGACGCGATGCGATATGCGACCTTGGGAGGTGGCAAGCGGGTGCGCCCAATGCTCGCCTTCGCGGCTGGGCTCATCTCTGAGGCCGACCCCGAACGGGTGAAGGTTGTCGCCGCCGCGGTGGAAATTATTCACGCCTATTCGCTGGTACATGATGATTTACCGTGCATGGATGACGATGTTTTGCGTCGCGGAAAGCCCACCTGCCACGTCGAGTTCGATGAAGCCACCGCGCTGCTGGCGGGGGACGCCTTGCAAGCCCTTGCATTTGAATTGATGTCGAGTGTCAGGCTCGCCGACTCTTGTGAGACCCAAATCATGATGCAACAATTGTTCGCGCGGGCTTGCGGCTCTCACGGCATGGCAGGGGGACAGGCAATCGATCTGGCGAATGTCGACAGACAAATCACGCTGCCTGAACTTGAGTTCATGCATATTATGAAAACCGGTGCATTGATTCGCGCTTCAGTGCAACTGGGCGCCTATTGCGGTGGTGCCCTGAGTGAAACCGAGATGGCGCAACTTGATCGCTACGGCAAGCGCGTGGGATTGGCTTTTCAGGTAGTGGACGACATTCTCGATTGCGAGTCTAATACCGAGAAGCTTGGTAAAACCGCTGGTAAGGATCAGGACGCAAACAAGCCAACCTACGTAAGTCTGATGGGGCTGATGCCTGCCAAACAATTTGCCGCAGAATTACTGCAGGATGCGCTGGATGCATTGAGCGGCTTTGGTGAACGTGCAGAACGACTCCGTCAATTGGCCGTGTTTATTGTTCAGCGACAACATTAGGTTGCAGAGATAACACCATGAATAAATACCCGCTCCTCGACAAGATTGACGACCCGGCTGACCTGCGTCGACTGGAACGGCGCGATCTTTCGCCGCTGGCAAAAGAGCTACGCGAATTCATTGTTGAATCGGTCTCCGCCACCGGCGGCCATTTCTCGTCGAACCTCGGCACGGTAGAACTGACCATTGCGCTGCACTACGTTTTCAACACACCGGATGATCGCCTGGTGTGGGATGTAGGCCACCAGACATATGGTCATAAAATTTTGACCGGCCGCAAAGCGGGGATGCCGAAATTGCGCCAGAAGGGCGGCATCGCTGGATTTCCCCGCCGCGAAGAGAGTGTTTACGACACCTTCGGCACCGCGCATTCATCCACCTCCATTTCGGCCGCGCTGGGCATGGCGGTCGCGGCACGGGTGGCTGGCGTGAAGCGCAACGCAATCGCCATCATCGGCGACGGTGCGATTACTGCCGGCATGGCATTCGAGGCCATGAACAACGTCGGCCGCGAGAACCTGATCGTGATTCTGAACGACAACGACATGTCGATTTCGGAAAGCATTGGTGCCCTTAACAATTATCTTTCCAAGTTGATGTCCGGGCGGTTTTACGCCAACACCAAAAAAACAGCAGAGAAAATTCTTTCCGCCACGCCTACCTTCAAGGAAATCGCCAAGCGTGTCGAAGAGCATGCCAAAGGCATGATCACACCGTCGACAATGTTCGAGGAATTCGGCTTTAACTACACCGGTCCGATTGATGGACACAACATTGATGTCCTCGTTGATACGCTGAACAATATCAAGCAGCTGGGAGGCCCGCAGTTTTTGCATGTGGTCACCAAAAAAGGCCAGGGTTACAAACTGGCTGAGGAAGACCCGATCAATTACCACGGCCCTTCAAAGTTTGACCCGAAGATTGGCGTGGTAAGCACGATTGCGGTTCCAGACGCGAAACCAAAGCCCTCCTATACCCAGATTTTTGGCGAATGGCTGTGCGACATGGCGCAAGCCGACAAGCGCGTCATTGGCATCACGCCGGCGATGCGCGAAGGCTCGGGCATGACCAAGTTTTCCCTGCAATTCCCGGATCGCTATTTTGATGTCGCCATCGCCGAACAGCACGCGGTGACATTCGCGGCCGGACTGGCGGCCGACGGAATGAAACCAGTATTGGCGATTTACTCCACCTTCCTGCAACGCGGCTATGACCAGTTAATTCACGACGTGGCAATACAAAATCTGCCGGTCGTGTTTGCACTTGATCGCGGTGGCCTGGTGGGTGCTGACGGCCCTACCCATCACGGCGCCTTCGACCTCTCCTATCTGCGCTGCATTCCAAACATGACGGTGATGGTGCCTGCCGATGAGAATGAATGCCGGCAGATGCTCTATACCGGCATCACACTCGATTCGCCTTCCGCCGTCCGCTATCCGCGAGGCGCTGGTCCGGGCGCGGTAATCGCGAAGGAAATGACCGCGCTGCCGATCGGCAAAGGTGTGGTGGTGCGGGAATTCAAGGGCTTCGATGCCAGACGCGTTGCCATTCTTGCCTTCGGCGCGATGGTCAAGCCGGCAACGGATGTCGGCGAAGAACTCAATGCCACGGTCGTCAATATGCGTTTTGTAAAACCGCTCGATCACGCGCTTATTTTCAAGCTTGCCACCAGCCACGACTACTTCGTGACCGTTGAAGAAAACGTGGTGATGGGTGGGGCCGGAAGCGCCGTGGCCGAATCGCTGGCGGCGCAGGACTTAAGCATCCCCTTGCTGCAGCTCGGCCTGCCGGACCTGTTTGTCGAACATGGCGATCCAGCCGTACTGCTGGCCGACTGCGGACTCAATCGTGAGGGCATTGCCAAATCGATTCGCGACTGGCTCCTGCGTACGTCCACCGCCGTTGCCTCGCGCAAAGCGGTCAGCTGACCTCGTGCACTGGTTATCAACAGTTTTTTCACCAAAAGGTCGACACCATGAAATTTCGCTACGTCGCCGTTACGGCAGCTTCATTCGCCACCGCCTTTGCGGCTAACGTCATCGCCCAGTCCGCCGCGCCGACTCCCGTCGTGGAACCGGCACTGACGAAACACAACTGCACCAAACCGGAAATTCCCGATGCTTCGAAAAAGCTTGTCGCGGAACGAATGAATTTGTTTATTGCTGGTTTCAACGCGTACAAGGAGTGCGTGAGCGACTTTGCACTGGCGCAGAAAAAAGTCGCCGAGCAGCAGCAAAGTATCGCACAGGCAACGATTGCATCAGCCAATGCGGCGGTCAAGGAATACAACGACTTCGCCGAAGTGGCCAACAAGGTCAACGCGCCAAAAGATGAAACACAGCAGAAGCGTGCCAATGACGACGCGACCAGAGGCGGGATTGAGCCTAAACAGGTATTCAAGGCACCGCCAGCGCCGAAATAGTTGGCAATAGCGCGGGACCAAAAGTACAGCGACTACGTAAGTGGAAAGCAAGTATTGGTGGGGGATCTGATTGCGGCATCTGTCTACGTGGAACGCCATTTGACGGGCTTCTCCAGCCATTTTGGCCCTGAACACCGCGCCAGTGTTATGAACTTGTGCGGGGTCGGTACTGCGGTTTTCATGTACCAAAGCGGTGATGCAGGAGCCCGGTGTGCAAGTGGCCTATTTGTTCGAATGTCTTTAGTTTTACCTGAATATTTGAATGGCGGTGCATGGCGGGAAGCTTTGAAAGCCTGGGAAATTTATGCAGGAATTTAAGATTACCGATCTGCCATTGAAGATCGTAACCGCCCGTCGAGAAGTGAATCAGCAGTAAGTCCATTGATACGGCCATTCGATAGCCGGCAAGATGCGCGCGGTAGGTGAAATCTATGTCGTACCCGTGAAAGCCGTCAAAGGTGACCTCATCGAACCGCACCGCATCCCAGACTTCGCGACGCATGCCGATGAAGACGCCGTCGAGTGCGAGAATATTGTCCACCACGGGTGCTTGCAGTCCTGCAGCAAAATAAAGGTAATCTTCCTGCGCTACTGGCTTGTGAATGATCTGGCCGTGCACGTACGGCAAGCCTGCATGTCCCCAATCGGCGTCCACCAGCCGGCTCGCACCCGCAACGCCAACCACATCGTAGACGGTCAGATGGTGCAGCAGCCTCTCCCCGAAATCGGCGTGCACGATATCGATGTCGTCGTGACAGAAAATCAGTATCTCGCCGCTGGCGCGCGCAGCTCCCCGGTTATAGGCCTCGCACAGCGATTTCGCGTCATGTATGCCGATCATTTCAAAACTGTGCTGCGCGAATTGCGCAGTGAGTTTGCGTTCGATGTTGGCGAAGTAGGCCGGGCGGATGCTGCAAACGATAGCGGAAATTTTGCGTACCTTTTCCACGGGCAACAATGGCGCAAGCGGCTCACGCCAAGCAGGTAGATATTGTGGATTCGCCCGCGACCACGCCATTGCCGCGCGCACCATTTCGCGCTTGGCTAAATCCCACTGCGGACGGATTTTCAGCAAGGGCGTGAGGAGCTTGAGTGCATCTTCAATGCGACCGGCGTCGATTGCAGATTTTATATTTTGCAAGCTGCCATCACAATCGGCGACATTGTCGGGGCGGACTTCTGCAGTGATCTGTTGCTCGCACCAGGTGTGCCATGCGTTCCGATAGAGGCACTCGAGATCGCGCGTGAATCCAGCCGGGTCCAGCATCGGGCTCGCGCGCAGACGATCGCGCAGCGTCGCGCGAAGTTCAATCAAACCCGTTGTGCCTGACGCCAAACGTTTGGCGAGTGCCAGAAAGTCCATTTCATCAACGGCGATCCACTCGGTCAATTGCAGCGCCGTCAGCAAGCTGGCCGTGGATCGCGAACTCGACCTTTTGCCCGGCAACGTCAGCACCGGCACGCCCTGCCAGAGCGCGTCGAATGTCGTCGTCGCACCTGAGAACGGCATGGGGTCAAGCGCGATGTCGACTTCGCCAATTGCTGCGCGGTAGTCGGCCACACTCATGCGGGGCAGGTAGTCAACGCGTGAGGCATTGCACGCCAATCCAGCGAGTACGCGCGTGCGCGCCACACCTTCGGGAATGCCTGCGATACGAAGCCGCGCACCGGGTATCGTTTCAAGCAGGCGCCGCCACAACGCCAGCGCAGCGTCGGTGAGCTTCTGGACATTGTTGAACGAACCGAACGTAACGTGGCCGCGTCCAGTCAATGGCAATGACGACACAGCGGGCGCGTTGGCGTCAGGATGCCAGCACCACTGGGTGTGCGGCAAGCGCAGCAGTTTTTCCGAGTGAAACGCTTCGCTACCCGGCGGATCAGCGACCGCATCGGTTATGCGATAGTCCATCGCCGTGAGGCCGGTGGTGCAGAGATAGTCGAGCCACGTCATCTGCACCGGCGCGGGTCGGCGCGCAAATACGCCCAGTCGATTGTGTCCGGTGTGCCCGGCAATATCGATAAGTATATCGATGCCGTCTTCATAGATCTGTGACCCCACCTGTTGATCATTTTTGCCGCGCATGATGCGCGCGGTGTCGGCAATACCGAGCACCTTTAAGCGTTGCAAATCCTGCGGATTATTGAAATAGCAAAATACATCGAAGTGCTTCCGGTCATGTGCCGCAATGACGTCATCGAGAAACGCCGGCACTGCTGTATGGCAATCCGGCGAGACATAGCCCAGCCGCAATCGTCGCGACGGGTCGCGCGAATTCACCAGCAATGGCGCATTGTTGGAGACGGCCTCGAACCAGTTCGACCATTCGCGATGCCGCTGGAGAATATCTGATGGCGCCAATGCAGCATCGACCTTGAATGCGGAAAGCTGGTTGCTGAACGCCTGTTGCATCATCGGGTTGAGTTCCAGAGCGCGCTGATAACACGTCAATGCCGCCGAAAGACGCCCCTGATCCTTGTAGAAATTGCCGAGATTATTCAGCAGCTCTGGCGAAGCTGGATGTTTTGCTGCGGCGCGCTCGAGTGCGGCAACTGCATCATCGAGCTTGCCCAGCGCATGCAGTGCGGTGGCCATGTTGATGAGCGCACTCTGCAGCCCCGGTGACAGCGCGAGCGCCGTTTCGAATGCCTCGACCGCAGCCACATGCTGAAGGCGGGCAGCGAGTGAATTGCCGCGGTTCACATGGGCAGCGGCAAGCGTGGGATCCAACGCAATGCTACGATCAAACAAGGCCAGCGCGTCGGTGAAGTGCGCCGTTTGATGTGCAATGATGCCCAAGCCGAGCAACGCCTGCGTATCACGCGCGTCGCGCGCAAGGGCATCGCGAAACCGCGATTCGGCCTCGTGCAGATTTCCTGCCTGCAAGAGGGCGATGCCTTGATGTACCAGGGTCGCGCCGGCGGATGCTTTTGTCATGGCGCGCATCTTAAAGCAAAACTGCCGCGACTACGCAGATCGCCATTTCATGCGGGCCTTCGGATGTTTTCGGCCGCAAAGGCCCGCTGGTGCTGGTGGTTGTACCTCAAGCATTCACAGGGCGCACGCCGGGGATGCGCAACAAAGCCAAATGCAAGGGCTTCTTTAAATTTACTCTCCAGCGCGCCACGGCCACGCCAGCCCGGGCGCGGATATTTTGTTGGGTCATTCTCATCAGGTGTCAGGTCGCAGCGATGGCTGCGTTGATCTCATCGACCAGGCCTTGCAGCGCCGATTCGCCGTATCCTTTGTGAACCTTGATGACCTTGCCATCTTTGCCGATGATGACCATGTGCGGAATTCCCCCGACGCCGTAAAGTTTGGCGGCATTTTTGTATTGGTCGTTGGTGATGGTGATCTCGAGATTTTTCAACGCGCGGTTCACTTCGCGGAAAGTCGCATAAGGTTCGATGTTGACCGCGACGACTTTCAATTTATCCTTCGCGAGCTGCTGCATGCCTTCCAGCACGCCCATTTCCGCCCGGCACGGGGCGCACCATGATGCCCAGAACGTGACGATCAGAACGCGCCCCGTGAACTGTGTGGTCTCGATGTCATCGCCGCCGCGCGTGGTACCTAGCTTCGTTGGTGGAATATCGCCCGGCAAAAGTTTGACTTTGGCTTCGCCTTCCCTGGCATAGGCGGTGTACGGGGCGAGGCCCATGGTGGCCAGCGCGAGCGAAATGACCGGCGCAACGAACAAGGCTGACAACTTCGGCATGTTTGGCTCTCGATGTGGTGGCAATGACAGGGCGTCAACGATAGCGCTTTGCCGCAGAACCTGCAAGCACCAAAGAAACGCTACGTCGTCTCCGTTTCCGCCTGTTGCGGTCGCCATTTCAAAAGCCTGTTCTCCGCGAACGTAACCGCAAAATCAAGCAACAACGCAAACACGGTCAGCACCAGAATGCCCGCGAACACGGTATTGATATCAAACGAGCCCTCAGCTTGATGAATGAGATAACCAACACCTTTGGCGCTGCCCAGATATTCACCGACCACCGCACCGACAAACGCCATGCCCACGGACGTGTGCAAACTGGAAAACACCCACGATGTCGCCGACGGCAAATAGACATGGCGCAGCAGTTGCGACGCATTGGCACCGAGCATGCGCGCGTTATTCAGCACCACCGGTGAAACTTCTTTGACACCTTGGTAGACATTGAAAAAAACAATGAAGAACACCAACGTCACGCCAAGCGCGACCTTGGACCAGATACCAAGCCCGAACCAAACCATGAATATCGGCGCGAGAATTACGCGCGGCATCGCGTTCATGGCCTTGATGTAGGGATCGAGGATCGCGGATGCGAGCGGTGTCAGCCCGAGCCAAAGACCCACGCCTAAACCGAGCAAGGTGCCGATCACAAACGCGAGCATGGTTTCCTGCAACGTCACCCACAGATGCGGATAAATTTCGCCGCTCGTGAACCAGACCCAGATCGCGCCGAAGATTTTCGATGGCTCGCCAAAGAAAAATGCGGCGCGGTGTTCGTTGTCAAAAAAAATCGGCGGGATCAGCCCGGGCGCGGTGGAGATGTGCCAGATGACGAAGATCGCCATGAGTAGTGCGACTTGCCAGAACCAGATGGGGATTTTTTTCATGTTTTACTCTCTCACCCTAAATCATCTCCGACTGGAGAGGAAACTAGGCCACCACTTTATTACGCGTTTGTGCATAGCCCTTTAACACCTCTTCTTTCATCGCCTGCCATATCTGCGCGTGCAATTCCAGAAAGCGCGGCGTCATGCGAATCTCTGCGACGTCGCGTGGGCGCGGAAGATCTATTGCAAACTCGCCGATGGGGTGCGTCGCCGGGCCGGCGGCAAGCACAATCACGCGATCCGAAAGTGAAATCGCCTCTTCCAGATCGTGGGTGATAAAAATCACCGATTTTTTATCCGCCTCCCACAGCTGCAGGAGTTCGTTTTCCATCAGTTGCCGTGTCTGAATATCGAGCGCGGAAAAGGGCTCGTCCATCAACATGATCTTGGGGTCGAGGATCAGCATTTGTGCCAATGCACAGCGCTTTCGCATGCCACCGGACAATTCATGAGGGTACCGATTGCCAAAGCCGTCAAGGCCAACACGCTCAAGCCATGCTTCGCCCTGGGCGCGCGCGCGCACTGGGTCGATGCCGCGAAACTGTAGCCCTGCAGTGACATTGTCCAACGCCGAACGCCAGGGCATCAGTGATTCGGACTGAAACATGTAGCCTGCTTTGGCGTTCAAGCCGATCAACGGCTCGCCGAATACCTTTACGTCACCGCTCGATGCTTTCAACAATCCGGCACCAATATTGAGCAACGTGGATTTCCCGCACCCGGTCGGCCCGACGACGGATACAAATTCGCCGTTGGCGATATTTAACGTCGTATCCTTTACCGCCGTATAGCCAGCACCACCCGACTTACCGGTGAAGGTAACGGTGATATTGGCGAAGGAAAGTGCTGCCGTCATGATTTCATTTATATTTTGCGCCGGCCTTCACCGCGAAACGGTTATCGTATGTCGCAGCCAGGTCAATCGAATCTCCCGCAGCGATGACGGAGGGCTCAAACTGTTTCAGCACTTTATAAACATTCTGTGCGGCCTTCATGCTCATCTGTCCATCGGTGGAATAACCAACCATGTTTTTCAGCAATGCGGCTTTATATTGTCCGCGATTGCCGCCCATATAAGACTCAGGCACGATGGCCATCACCTGCTCTGGTGAGGCCTTGGCCAGCCAGCGCAGCGCGCGCACCATTGCGTTAACGACAGCTTGCGTGGTATTCGGATTTTTCCTGGTGAAATCAGAATTGACATAGATGCACGATGCGAGATAGTCACCGCCGTAAATATCCTTCATGCCTTTTTCAGTCCGGCTGTCAGCCACCGCAACATATTTTCCGCTTGCTTCCAATTGGCTGATAACCGGATCAAGGTTCGACATCCCATCGATCTCGCCTTTTTCCATTGCGGCCACCGCGCCGGACCCTGCGCCAGTGCCGACGATCGCCACATCAGTCGGCTTTAGCCCGTCTTTGGCCAACAGGTTGTTGACGAACATGTTGGTTGACGAACCGGGAGCCGTCACGCCGATCTTCAATCCTTTCAGGTCTTTGGGTGACTTGTACTTGGCGGCCTTGTCTTTGGGCAACACCAACACGATCGAGGAGTAACCAGCCTGCAACACGACTGCCGTAATCGGCTGCTTTTTCGCTTGCATGTTGATGGTGTGCTCGAACGCGCCGGACACCATGTCTGCGCTGCCGCCGACCAATGCCTGCAGCGCCTTCGCACCGCCTGCAAAATCAGGAATCTCGACTTCCAGCCCTTCGTCTTTGAAGTAGCCCTGACGCTCGGCAATCGTTAGCGGCAGGTAATAAAACAGACCTTTGCCGCCGACCGCGATGGTGATTTTTTTCTTTTCCAGCGGTTGTGCGTTAGCGACATTGACCGTCATGGCAATAGCAACCGCCATCAGCAGTAACGCTGTGCCGACTATTTTCTTGATCATTTTTTATCTCCCCGGTTCGACAAAATATTATTGGTTAACGCTTAAAACTAAAACCTGAACCCCAATTTGGCAGACAAGCTTGTGTTGTCGCCCATTTTCTCTGCTTCCAGTGCAAAATTTGTTACCAGAAAATTCACGTTCATGCCGATAAATACACGCGACTTGTTGAAACTCTCTTCGCGCAAACCCGCAACATCGGCGCTGCTTGTCACCCGCACGCTGCCAGCACCAAGGTAGGGTGTCACCAGCGCCAGCTTCTTCGACAGCATCGCGTCAACCGCAACGGTGGAAAGACTGACGTTACCGACACCGATGAGCTTGCTGCCAGACAGGCGCACGCCAAACGCAGGTGTGGCCAGGCCGTCATCCAGAATTGCGTAACGCGCCTGGGCGCCGATCAATGAGCCATCCAGGCCCGATATGCGACTCACGAATGCGCCGATATCGAAGCCGAATGGCAACCCCTTCGCCACATGAATTTTCGGCAAATAAAGATTGCTGATGTCGCCTGCGCCTGCCTGCCGAAACACCGCTGCATTCTCCAGCGATGTCTGCGTTACCTCAACGCCAATGTCAAAACCGACGGTGCCTAATGACGTCGCTGGCAACAGGCCTTTATATGCGCTTGCGGCGCCAAGGTCGTTGGAAAATGACCGAAACTGGCTTTGTGTCAATGTGCCAATTTGATTCAAATCGCCCGCGAAGACATTGGCGGCACCCAACATCACAATAGCAAGTATTGCCTTTTTCATTTGCTTCCCTGTGGTATTCATTGTGTATATAGCTTGTCCGGCACAGCGTGCAGATGCATGGTTTTCCCGGCACGCATTACCTGCCCGGTCACTTCATGGCCGACGATCGCGGGCATTTTCACCGCGGCAGCCAATAATTTATCCAGATCCACGCCAGTGTCAAAATCCATGTCTTCAAGCATGTTCACCATGTCTTCTGTGCAAATGTTGCCGGTGGCACCGGGCGCGAACGGGCAACCGCCCAAGCCAGCGAGCGAACCGTCGTAGTGGACGATGCCAGCTCTGATGCCGGCCACCACATTGGCGAGCCCCATACCACGCGTGTTGTGGAAATGCAGGGTGAGCTCAATACCTGAAAGTTTTTTCACAGCTGCTTCCGAAAGGCGTTCGACCTGCGCCGGATTCGCCATACCGGTGGTATCTGCCAGGGTGACCCCATCGAAGCCGAGATCAGCGTAGCGGCTCGCGAAACCGAGGACACGCACTTCCGGCACATGCCCCTCAAACGGGCACCCGAATGAGGTTGAAATACTGCCGTTGATGCGAATCCCGGCATCTTTGGCCATCTTTACCATGATCGCAAAATCAGTGAAGGATTGATCGCATGTACGGTTCACATTGGCACGGTTATGCGTTTCAGATGCCGACATCACCACATTGATTTCGTCAATTTTGCCCTGCGCGTTGTGCGTTGCGATGGCGCGCTCCATCCCTTTGAGATTCGGCACCAACACGCTATAGGTCACACCCTCGGTACGCCTGATGTTTGCCAGCACATCCACCGCATCGGCCATATTCGGCACCAGTTTCGGGTGCACAAATGACGTGGTTTCTATTTTTGCGATGCCGGTTTCCGAAAGTGCGTCTATCAACGCAATTTTGGTTTCGGTCGAGATGATGTTTTTCTCGATCTGGAAACCATCCCGCACGGCGACGTCGTTGATAAAGATGCGTTGTTTCATAGTTTCCTTCTGCAGCGGGTACCTAAATTATTCCCCGGCTCTTCAAGTCAGCCTGTGCCACGTCGTCGTAGCCTATCCCTCGCAACACGTCAGCAGTATGCTCCCCCAGTTTTGGCCCGATCCATTTAGTCCCCCCGGGCGTCAATGACAGCTTCGGCACAATGCCCGGTAGCCAGACTTCCTTATTATCGCCGAGTCCGTGTTTCTCGATCATGTTGCGCGCTTGATACTGCATGTCTGCAACGATGTCAGCGATCGAATAAATGCGGCCCGATGGCACATCTGAATTGTCCAATACGTCGAGCACGTGGGTCAGCGAATGGGCACCAGTCCACGCAGCGATTGCAGCATCAAGTTCTTCGGTACGACTGGTCCGCCCGGCGTTGTCTGCCAGGGCCGCATCATTTGCCAAATCCGCACGGCCAATAGCCAACATCATGCGCTTGAAAATTGAATCACCGTTCGCGCCGATCACAACGTACTGCCCGTCACCACACAAATAAGTATTGGACGGCACGATGCCTGGAAGCGACGCACCGGTACGCTCACGCACAAAACCCGTCATGCCGAATTCCGGCAGCATCGATTCCATCATTGAGAAAACCGCCTCATACAAGGCAACGTCCACCATCTGGCCTTTGCCGGTTTTGTGGCGATGATGCAGCGCCATCAACGCGCCCATCGCACCATACATCGCCGCCAGTGAATCGCCAATCGAAATGCCGACGCGCACCGGAGCGCGATCGGGATAGCCGGTGAGATACCGCATGCCGCCCATTGATTCGCCAATTGCACCGAAGCCGACGCGATCCTTGTAAGGCCCGGTCTGACCATATCCAGACAACCGAACCATGATGAGCTTGGGATTTTCGCCGGCCAGCGCGTCGTAACCGAGGTTCCATTTTTCCAGCGTGCCAGGACGAAAATTTTCAACGATGATGTCAGCATCAAGCGCCAGTTTGCGAACAATTTCCTGGCCTTCTTTTTCGCGCAGATTCACCGTCACCGATTGCTTGTTGCGGGCCTGCGCATACCACCACAGGCTTGTACGTTCCCCACCCGCATCGTGCAGTTTCCGCCATTTGCGCAACGGATCGCCCTCAACGGGAGTCTCGATCTTGATGACGTTGGCACCGAATTCGGCAAGCAGCCGCCCGCAAAATGGCCCGGCAATCAGCGTACCCATTTCCAGCACTTTCAGGCCATCGAGTGGCATCGATTTTGTTGCGTCTTGCATTGCATCACCTTGCCAGAAAACAGCGCTGTTGGAAACTTACATCAGGACAAACATCGCCACCACCGCGACTGTCATCACCAGCGTGGCCAACCAGCCAAGCACCCGCAGTTTGCGTCCGACCACAAATTCACCCATCACGGCGGGCTTCACGGCCAGCAACATCATCACCGCCATGATCGGTACCGAGATCACGCCGTTTACAATCGCCGCCCACAATAGCGTCTTGATCGGATCCACGCCGGAAAAAACGATGCCGACACCAAGCAGGGTGGCAATACTCAGAATCGCATAAAAGCCGCGCGCTTCGGCCAGCGACAAGCCCAGGCCAATCGGCCATCGAAAACTTTCCGCAACGGCATACGCGGCTGACCCAGCGAGTACCGGAATCGCCAGCAAACCCGTGCCGATGATACCCATGGCAAACAAGAGGAACGCGAAATCACCCGCCAGCGGCCTCAATGCTTCAGCCGCCTGTGACGACGATTGAATATCGGTGATGCCGGCCGTATGCAAGGTGACGGCTGTCGTGAGCATGATGCAGAACGCGATCAGATTGGAAAACGTCATGCCGATGTAAGTATCGAACTTAATGCGCTTGAAATTGGCGGCCGCCTGATGCGGCGCCGTGATCAGGGGCTCATCGCCCGGCGTTGCGCGTTGCTCCTCGACTTCCTGCGAGGCTTGCCAGAAAAACAGGTAGGGGCTGATGGTCGTGCCTAGCACTGCGACCAGCAGAGCGGCGTAATCGCGATCAAAGGTCAGATGTGGCAGCAATGCGCCACGCACGGCCTCCTCGAGCGGCACACGCACCACCAGTACCGTGCCCACATAGGCAAACAGCGCCAGCGTGAGCCACTTCAAGATTGGTGAGTAGCGCGGGAACGGTATAAAAATCTGCAGCACCAACGACACCAGGGCAAACAGCACCACATAAATGGCGCTCTTGCCGCCGATCAGCAATTCCAGCGCGCTGCCCATGGCACCCAGATCGGCGGCGATATTGATGGTATTGGCGACCAGCAACAAGGAAACGATGAATGTCAGCAGCCATTTCGGATAATGTTCGCGAATATTGGCGGCCAGCCCATTGCCCGTTACACGACCAATACGTGCACTCACGATCTGGATGCCAATCATCAATGGCGTGGTGAACAGCACACTCCAAAGCATGCCGTAGCCATATTGCGCACCGGCTTGCGAATAGGTGGCGATGCCGGACGGGTCATCATCGGCGGCACCGGTGATCAAACCGGGACCGAGCTTTTTCAGGAGCGGAACGTCAGGCTGATGACCTTCCGGTTTTCGGTTTTCTCTGATCATCGGGCTTGGGCTCGTTGAGATTACTGATTATCCCACCCCTGTTCGACAATGCGTGAGCCGAAGCATGCAATACGGATAATTTTCCCGGGCGCCAGCGTTTGAGCAGTAATGCATTGGAGACCACGCTAACACTGCTAAAGGCCATCGCCGCACCGGCGATCATCGGGTTGAGCAAACCGAATGCGGCGGCGGGAATGCCAACGACGTTGTAGATGAATGCCCAGAACAGGTTCTGACGAATCTTGGCGTAGGTGCGGCGGGATATTTCGATGGCATCGGCCACCAAGGCGGGATCACCGCGCATGAGCGTGATACTTGCGGCGTGCATTGCCACATCGGTGCCAGTGGACATTGCGATGCCGACATCGGCAGCAGCAAGTGCGGGAGCGTCGTTGATGCCGTCACCAACCATGGCGATGGTGTTCTGATTCTTCGTTTGTTCTTTCGTTTTCAGAAGCGGCAAGTGAGGGGGCAATTTCCCAGCAAAACGCAACTCCCCAATAATCCTCGCTTTGTCTGCCGGCAACACTTCCGCCCGCACTTCGTCGATGCCCAGCACCCGTGCCATCGCATTGGCAGCGCCCGCGTTATCGCCGCTGAGCATCACGCATCGCACACCCATTGCATGCAGGCGTTCGATCGCGGCCTTTGCCGTCGGCTTCAAGGTATCGCCAAACGCCAGCAGCCCAACCACATCGGAAGGTGAAGCAAGGTGGATCAGCCATGAAACCGTGCGGCCCTGTGTTTGCAAGCGCTCGGCCGCTGCGATTAGCGACGGCGGCAGAACGGTAATCAACTCACGTGCATACCGGGTGCTGCCAATCGCATAGCGCTGCCCGTCAACGTTCGCCATCACCCCGCGTCCCGGGATCGCCTTCATGTCGCTGGCTAGCGGTACATCAACCGCTTCAGCGACCGCCGCGGTCAATACGGCTTGTGCCAGCGGATGCTCGCTGCCACGTTGCACTGCTGCGGCAAGGCGGATGAGTTGAATACGGTCGCCGTTGGCGGCAATCACATCGGTCAACGTGGGCCGCCCAACGGTCAACGTCCCGGTCTTATCAAACGCGACCACGTTGATACGATGCGCGATTTCGAGTGCGACCGCATCCTTGATCAGGATCCCATGCCGCGCCGCCACGCCCGTACCAACCATAATCGCTGTGGGTGTCGCAAGCCCCAGTGCGCAGGGACAGGCGATCACGAGCACCGCGACTGCATTGAGCAATCCATGCTGCCAGTTGCCCGTGGCCAACCCCCATGCCATCATCGTGAGCAACGCAAACCCCAGCACCACCGGCACAAACACCGCACTTACGCGATCAACCAATCGCTGAATTGGTGCCTTCTCGGCCTGCGCCGATTCGACCAGTCTCACAATCCGCGATAGCGTACTCTCGGTATCGACCGCGAGTGTTTTGACCAGCAGCAAACCTTCGCCGTTCATCGCGCCACCGGTGACGTGCTCACCAACACGCTTGGCAATCGGCAGGCTCTCACCCGTGATGAGTGATTCATCGACATGGCTTTCGCCTTCAAGCACCTCGCCATCCACGGCGATGCGCTCACCCGGCCTGACGACCACGATGTCGCTAAGCTGAATGGCGGAAAGTGCCACCTCAATGTCGATGCCATCTTTGCGCAGCGTCGCACGTTCAGGTTTCAGCGCATTGAGTGCGCGGATGGCATCGGTGGTCTGGCGCTTGGCGCGCTCTTCCATCCACTTGCCCAGCAGCACCAGTGTGATGACGACCGCTGAAGCTTCGAAATAGAGATGCGCCATGGTGCCGGGCGGTGTGCTGAACCACTGGACCACGCTCAACCCATATGCAGCACTGGTGCCGAGGGCAACCAGCAAATCCATGTTGCCGGTTTTCGCCAGCAGCGCCTTCCAGCCGGCGCGATAGAAGCGCGCACCGAGAATGAATTGTACCGGCGTCGCCAATAAAAACTGCAACCAGCCGGGCAGCATAAAGTGTGTTCCAAACGGCTCGGCAAGCATCGGCAAAATCAGCGGCGCGCTCAGCAGCGCGGCGAGTATGACGGGCAGCGCAGGATTGCTGAGCTTCGCGGGGTTGTTCGCAGCGACACCGACGGCGGTGGCCTGGTAACCCGCGCGCTTGATTGCTTGAATAAGTACTTCTGCAGTTAAAGCTCCGGACGCAATCTGAACTGCAGCGCGCTCGGTCGCCAAATTCACCGTCGCCTTCAATACACCCGGCACTCTTTCCAGTGCCTGCTCCACGCGCCCGACGCAGGAAGCGCAGGTCATGTCGGCAATGACCAGATCAACGGTTTGTTCGGTAACGCCGTAGCCTGCTTTGTCGATCGCAATGATCACTTTGGCGAGATCAATCGGTGCGGAAGAGCGCAACGTCGCGGTTTCAGTCGCGAGATTAACGGTCGCCGTGTCAACGCCAGGCAGTGTGGCAAGCGTTTTTTCGACACGGGAAACGCACGACGCGCAGGTCATGCCGGTGATATGCAGGTTCATTGTCGTTGACCCACTGTTGAGCCTCGCTTGCAATACGCGCTGACCGGTTCGCATCTCTCAAAGATGGCGACTTAAACCTGCACGACGACCGGGTGATAGCCGGCATGTGCAATCGCCGCGACCACCACATCAGCACCAGTAACGCACTCGATATTGACGCGCCTGGTTTCCACATTCGCGTCCACGTTGGCGGCGGGATCCAGTCCCTTCACGACACGCGTGATACTGGCGACACAGCCGCCACAAGTCATATCGTTTACGGTGAGTTTAATCATGAGTCGCTCTATACATAAGTGATTTGTATGTTATTGGGCTCAAATTGATACTTTCAATAGCGCAATACTGCTAGCCTACGCATGGAGGCAAGCGCTGGGATAAGGGCTGCGCGTGCTGCAGAACGTATTTCAGGCGATCGCATTTCCAACCGTCAAACCCTAATGCTGGCGGCTCTCGCAGACCGAAAGTGTCTGGAGAAAGCCGCAAGTGCTTGTGTTTGTCTAATCCGGCACTGAAAGGGAAAACACCCAGCACCGGCGTGGCGCGCTTTCCTTACAGGTTTATTGATGTTAGTCCTACAACGTCCCCTTCGGCTGCGGCGTTAGTCTATTGCATGTCCATTCAACAACACCGGAGATCAACATGTGGCGTCGCAAACTGCTGTTAAGCACGATCGTGGCATCAACTTTTACAGCTATCGCGCCCTCATCGCAGGCGGCAGTGGAGGTTTTTATCAATACCCCACCACCTGCGGCACGCTATGAAGTTGTGCCTGCGCCACGCGCCGGTCATGTCTGGTCGCCCGGCTACTGGAACTGGCGTAACAATCGTCATGTCTGGGTAAAAGGTCGTTGGGAGCGCGAACGCGTCGGCTATTTCTATCATCCTAACCGCTGGACTGAGCGCGACGGTCGCTGGCTTCATGAGCGCAGTCGTTGGGATCGCAATCGTCCGATGGGCGACCGCGACCGCGACGGCATTCCCAACGCTGTAGATCGTGATCGCGACGGCGATGGCGTGCGCAATCGCGTCGATCGTCAGCCTGACAATCCACGCCGGAAATAACAGCACGACACAACAGGGCCAGATACGACAATTATAAATATGTCGACCATATCTGCCCCTTTAACTTGTCCATTCATTTTGATCGATAACGCTTTACCTGCGGGAAACCGCTGTCACACAAACCGACTTAGGGGCAACAAGTGAACAGATTAAGAAAATGGATTTTGGTTGCGGCAATGAGTTTTTGTGCATCCGCCTTTGCCAATACGTATACCACCGACCTGTCCGATCTTTGGTGGAACGAAAATGAATCAGGCTGGGGGGTCAACGTAAACCATCAACGCGAGGTTGTATTCCTCACATTCTTTATTTACGGCGCGGACGGTCGTGGGTCGTGGTACACCGGTCAAGCGACAAATACGGGCCAGGATTCCAGAGGCGCGCTCATTTTCACCGGTGGCATGTATGAATTCAGCGGGCCAGCAAATGGCACCCCCTTCAAATCAACCAGCGTCGTCGGCCGCAGTGCAGGAACGATGACATTTACCGCCTTCCTGGACAGTGCGACGTTGACTTACACAATCGATGGCGTCTCAGTCAACAAATTCGTAACCCGGCAAACTTTCCGTAACAATGATCTTTCGGGCGAATACATGGGCGCGATCAAGCGCAACCAATCCGGGTGTCTGAACACTACTGCCAACGGCGACATCAACAGCAATGTTGAATTCACCGTGACCAATACCGCGACCACATTTTCCATGACGCTGCGTAAACCCGTCGGCGGTACTTGCACTTATTCAGGCAACTACGTGCAGACCGGTCGGCTGGGGCGCTCAACCGGAACGTACACTTGTACCGAGGGTGCAGCGCGAGGTACCTATGACTTCTTTGAACTCGAAGCCAACATTCAAGGCTTTCTCGGACGATTTTTTGCAAGTGACAATCTCTGTGACTCCGTCAGCGGGCGGTTCGCGGCGATGAGAAAGTAATTTCCGCGCATTTGGCCAGCTATGCCTGACGCCCGGCACGCAGTATTGCAAACATACCAGTTTGCAATACTGCGTGATTGCTAGGCGAGCAGACCGCTATCGCGTAGTGACCAGGACATCGAACCGGGCAACATTGCCTCAGGCGACACAACGCAGCACTTCAACATTGCCATAAATTACCGCGCAAGAAATTCAGCAACGGCTTCCCAACCCGGCGTTTGATCGGCAAATTTTTTGATGATAATCAGCAGCGGGACGGCCAACAGCATGCCACCCACACCCCACATCCAACCCCAGAAAAGCAGCGCGACAAAGACGATGGTGTGATTAAGTTCCAACCGTTTGCCGACCAGGATCGGATTGATTAACTGTCCTTCGACGAAGGTGATACCGACAAAACAAGCCAACAACAAAAACGCCTGTCCGCTCGATTCCATGAATGCCATCCCCG
>JBKJMK010000047.1:0-7573 GCA_046596005.1 Usitatibacteraceae bacterium
TCGCCGGGCCCGACGATAGAAGTCGTGGAGGGTGATCGGGTCCGCATTTTTGTTACCAATAAATTGCCAGTGAATGGTGGTGTGTTCGGGCAATTTATTGGTAACAAAAATGCGGACCCGATCACCCTCCACGACTTCTATCGTCGGGCCCGGCGACTGGCCGTTATAGCCCCACAGGTGCGCTTTCATACCAGGTGCGATTTCACGGATAACCGGCTCCGCAACGAGGTGAAATTCCTTCACGCCACGGTTCATCCGCCAAGGCAGCGTCCAGCCGTTCAGTGTCACCACCGGGTTGTAGGGACGCCCATCCTTCGGCACCAGTGGCGGCATGGTATCGGGCGTGGTCTGGATGACAGGCTCCGGCAGTGCCGCCATCGCCACGCGGCTAACGGAAGCAGCGGCGACGGCACCACCGGCGATGCTGAGGCTTTTAAAGAAACGTCTGCGATTGAACATCACTTTCTCCATGATCAGTGTCCCCCGCCCGCTTGGGTCGTAATCGCCGCGCGTGCACCACCGGCGACTGAGGCGCCAGATGGCGTGCCGATCATCGCCATCTGCAAGTCGCTTTCCGCCAGCCAGAAATCGCTCAATGCCTCGATGTAGCTGTTCACGCTGGCAATCTGCGAGCGCGCATCGGAAAGGAGATCGAACACACCGATCAACATCCCGTTGTAGCGAAGCAAATTTTCGTCGGCGATGCGCTTGCGGATGGGCACTACTTCGTAGCGATAGTGTTTCGCGATGTCATAGGCGACGCGATAGCCCTGGTAACTCTCCCGCACTTGCGAGCGGGCATTGATGGCAGTCTCTGCGGTGTGATTCACACCCTGCATGTAGAGCGCCTCAGCTTGCGCGACTCTGGCCGTGCCCCAGTCAAAAAGCGGTAATTCAAGCGAGATCTCGTAGCCACGGCGCACCGGGGCTTCATTGGAAGTTTCCCTTGTTACGCCGATTTCCAGCACATTGATGAATCGGGTCGCTTTGCTCAATCCCAGATTGGAGGCGAGAGATTGCGCAGAGAGTTTCGCCCCAATCACGTCGAGGCGCGTCTGCATTGCGCGTTGTTCGATATCAGGACGCTCATCTGGCGCTTTGGGTAGATCAGGCAGGCGCTCCGGCAGCACAAACGCTGTTTGCGCTCCCCACAACCCAAGCAGACGTGTCAGTGACTCTCGCGAACGGATACTCGCCTGCTCAGCGCGGGCGACGTTTAGCGCCGCATCGGCATAAAACCCTTGCTCGCGTGCCTGCTGTAATCGGCTCCAGTTGCCAACCGAAGCCATCCGCCGCGCCATTTCCGCACTGGCCTCGGCGACTTCACGCACTTTGCGCATGTAACGAACCGTCTCTTCGGCTGCGACTGCCTGAAAGTAGGTTTTGCGCGTTTCGTTGGCGAGGCGGATGGTGGCAACGGCGGCGTTGCCCTTGGCGAGTTCAAATCGCTGCGCCTCGACTTTGGTGACGAGCGGCAAGGTAAGCAACTTCACCAGATTGAAATGCAGGCCGCGCTCGATTTCGATTTCGTCTCCACGTTTCGTGCGAATAAACGAAAAGCCGGGATTTGGCAATCGGCTGGCACCCACCATGCTCGCTTCAGCAAAACCAAGCTCGGCGAAGTCCGCTTGCAAGCCACGATTATTGAGTAACGCGATTTGCACGGCGTCATCAACGGTAAGCGGTTTGGACAATAGCTCGGCGACACGGTTGGTGATCGTGTCCTGATCGCCATCGTTGCGCGCCCATTTCACATCCTTGCCGATCTTGTCTTTGGTAATGCGTTCAACTGCCGCAAAACCAGCATCATCGGAAAACGTTGCGCATCCGGCCAGCCAGGCGCAAAGACATAGGGCGCCAATGGACCGAACAGTGGCAAGGGAGGTTGATTGATTCATCTCAGCCTCCATGCTTGTGCGGTTGCGTTGGGGCGGCAGGCGGTGTTACTGGCGCAGCAGGCACCGGTTTCGGCTTGCTGGCGTCAGCGTCCGGTAGCTTCCTGGTATTGATTGCTTCACGCGCCTTCAGTGCCTCGGCCGCTTCGCGGGCATAAGCGCGCCAGCCACCGATCTTGCCGACCGTGTCGTTGGCGTCTTTCCATACGGTATTTTTATCCTCGCCGAGCGGGCGGTAGTCTGCAAAGGGCGACTGGTACTGTACTGGCGGTACGCTGGCCTTGCCGTCAGCAGGATCGGGGGGTGCGGCGGCGGCTGTCAACGCAACTATTGGGCCTAATGCTGCCGTCAAAACAGCGGTAAATAAAATGACAAATTTCATGGTGATCCCCTTCTCGCGATAAGAAATGCATAACAACAGCGAGGATCACGGGCTTCCCGCAGGCGCGGGAAGTTAGTTATCGTTAAACCCTCGCACTCAGGCGAGGGAGACGCGCGGAGGTGGTACGGTCAGTTCAGGGATGAACGAAGGGGGGTGGACTACGGGCGCGGCGCTAAAAATATGCGTTGGCGAAAGCGTCGCGATAAATGGCAACTCTGGCATGACCAGCGCCCCAGCCAGATGACAAAGCACGCAGTGGTTGCAGCTCTTTCCAGACATCTTTCCCGGAATTGCCTTGCCATGACAAGGCAAGGCGTAAGTGTCCTGATCCACTGTTGCAGCATTAGCAGACGCGGCCGAAGTGACTGTAGTCCCGGACAACGGCATGGTCGCCGCCATCGCACCAGCGACAGGCAACCAAAAGATCATCCACAACAACAATATTTTCTTGAATAATTTCATACTCATTTGAAGACAAGCTTAACGCCAATTAGTTCGTTTGTCACTTCGCACTGTTTCGCCTTCGCAGGCGTTTTTTCTTCGTAACGGTCTTTCAAACTCAATCACCGGCGTGGGTCCCCAGACATAAATGGCTTGAGCGGCCCGTGGAATGGCGTTCTGCAAAAATAGTGTTTGGTATTTGTTGGTTGCGGTAACCAGTGGTCACGTCGCCCATCCCACCGATCCCCTTCTGCCACACTGCTATCATTTGCGCACAATAATCAAGAGGAGATGGCTTTGAAAAACGCTTTGGATGCGCTTGTACCGCAACGCTATTGGGCATGGGCGAGCTGCGTGATACTTGCAGTGTTGTGTCTGGCGTTGTCGCCGCTTACCCCGGTCTGGTTCTGGCCGGCCAGCCTTTTTTCCCTGCTGTCACTGGTTGGTTTGGTCGACTACACCCAGGACAAACAAGCCATCCGTCGCAACTATCCACTGCTTGCGCATTTCCGGTTTCTATTCGAATACATCCGTCCGGAAATTCGTCAATATTTCATCGAGGCCGACCGCGAGGAATTACCGTTCTCGCGTGCACAGCGGTCAATCGTGTATCAGCGCGCCAAGGGTACCGCCGACAAGCGTCCGTTCGGGACGCAGCTCAATGTCTATGAGCCGCAATACGAGTGGATGAACCACTCGATTGCCCCATCTGAAATCGACAATCACGATTTCCGGATTTCCATCGGGGGCCCGGATTGCCTCAAGCCGTATTCAGCCAGCGTGTTTAATATTTCCGCAATGAGTTTTGGCGCGCTTTCGGCAAACGCGATTCTGGCGCTGAATGAAGGGGCGAAGCGCGGCAATTTTTATCACGACACCGGCGAAGGTTCGATCTCGCGTTATCACCGCGGGCTTGGCAGCACAGGCGGGGGTGATCTCACATGGGAAATTGGCAGCGGCTATTTTGGTTGCCGCAATCCCGAAGGCGGTTTTGACGCGCAGAAATTCACGGAGAATGCGGCGGGCGATCAGGTAAAGATGATCGAGATTAAGCTTTCCCAAGGTGCGAAGCCCGGCCACGGAGGTGTACTGCCCGGTGCCAAGGTCACCGCAGAAATCGCCGAGGCGCGTGGCGTGCCGATCGGGGTGGATTGCGTGTCACCTGCCAGGCATGCAGCATTTTCAACGCCGCTGGGACTGTTGCAATTTGTGGTGAAACTGCGCGGGTTATCCGGCGGCAAACCGGTCGGCATCAAATTCGCCGTTGGCCACCCGTGGGAATGGTTTGGCATCGTAAAAGCAATGCAAGAGTCCGGAATCACGCCAGATTTCATCGTCGTCGATGGTGGCGAAGGCGGCACCGGCGCTGCCCCGCTGGAATTCACTGATCACGTCGGTGCACCGCTGCGCGAGGCGCTGATGCTGGTACACAACACACTGGTCGGCGTGGGCCTGCGCGACCGAATTAAAATCGGCGCGTCGGGGAAGATCGTCACCGCCTTCGACATCGCCCGCACCATTGCGATGGGTGCTGACTGGTGCAATTCAGCACGCGGATTCATGTTTTCGCTTGGTTGCCTGCAAGCGCAAACCTGTCATACCGGCCATTGCCCGACGGGAGTCACGACGCAAGATCCGAAGCGAATGCGCGCGCTCGTTGTGCCTGACAAAGCGGAGCGGGTATTCCAGTTTCATCAAAACACGCTGAAAGCCTTGAAAGAATTGCTTGCCGCAGCCGGGCTCACGCATCCAGCTGATCTTGGTCCAGAGCACGTCATTCAACGCGTGTCCTCCACAGAGGTGCGCTCTCTTGCGGCATTGCATACATGGGCCAAGCCCGGCGAATTACTCTCCGCCATTCCTGAACACCCGGTATTCAAGGTGTTCTGGGCGGTCGCTCGCGCCGATTCATTCGACGCGCCGCCAAACGTGCTGTCGTCACGTGGCGTGAAAACGCATTAAGCGTCAAGGGATTGCCTGACTGCGCATCCCCGTTACGACCCATTCGTCAGGCAATGTGGCACCTTCGTCTCAACCTTTTTTTGTCACGCATGTTGCCCAAAAATGCATGCAAATTATTGCCATTGCCATTGTCATCTCATGATCATGTGAAGCAGCGGGATTCGATGCGGTGGTGCGGGACAGTGCGCAGAAGAAGTAACGGTGTAACCTCTCCCATTCCGCAGTGAAGCATGGAGCACCACATGAACCGGCAAGAACGCGATACCTTTGGCATGATCGAAGTTCCAAGCGAACGCCTGTGGGGCGCACAGACACAACGTTCGCTTCACCACTTCCATATTTCCACCGAGCATATGCCACTGGCGCTGATACTGGCGTTGGCGATGGTCAAACGCGCTGCAGCGGTCGTCAATCGCGATTTGAACTTACTGCCGTCTGAAAAGGCTGACGCTATCATCGCTGCTGCCGATGAAGTACTGGCGGGGAAGCACCCTGACGAATTCCCGCTCTCGGTATGGCAGACCGGTTCCGGCACCCAGACCAACATGAACATGAATGAGGTGCTTGCCAATCGCGCCTCCGAATTGCTGGGGGGCGTGCGCGGAATGGAGCGTCGCGTGCATCCCAACGATGAGGTCAATCTTGGTCAGTCGTCGAACGATATTTTTCCCACTGCCATGCATATCGCGGCAGCCATCGGCATCAATAATTTTTTGCTGCCCGCGTTATGCGCCCTGAAACTTGGCCTGAAACAGAAATCAGACTGTTTCGAAGGCATCATCAAGATCGGCCGCACTCACCTGCAGGATGCAACGCCCCTCACGTTAGGCCAGGAGATGTCAGGCTATGTCGCGCAACTCGACTTTGCTGAAGCGATCATTACCGCCACCATGCCCTGGTTATTGAAATTGGCAGCGGGTGGCACTGCTGTTGGTACCGGATTAAATACCCATATTGAATTCGGCGAACGCGTTGCAGCAGAACTTGCTCGCCACACTGGATTGCCTTTCAAAACTGCGCCCAATAAATTTGCAGCCATCGCCGCACACGACGAACTGGTCGCCGCGCACGGTGCGTTAAAAACATTGGCGGTCGCGTTGATGAAAATCGCCAACGACATACGCTGGCTGGCATCTGGGCCTCGTGCGGGCCTGGGTGAAATCTCCATTCCGGAAAACGAGCCGGGTAGTTCCATCATGCCCGGCAAGGTCAACCCGACGCAATGCGAAGCGCTCATCATGCTATGCGCGCAGGTGTTCGGCAACGACGTTGCGATCAACTTCGGCGGCGCATCCGGTAATTTCGAGCTAAATGTTTTCAAACCGCTTATCGCGCATAATTTTTTGCAAAGTGTGCGACTGCTCGCCGACGGCATGAACAGCTTCGACGAGCATTGCGTTCGTGGCATCGACGTCAATCCAGCACGTATCACTGAACTGCTGGAGCGCTCGCTGATGCTGGTAACTGCATTGGCACCACATATCGGCTACGAACGTGCTGCGGAAATCGCCAAGCGGGCTCACCAGGATGGCAGTACTCTTCGCGTTGCGGCGCTGGCGCTGGGATATGTGACTGCAGAAGAATTTGATTTATGGATGCGGCCTGCGTTGATGATTGGACCGGCGAGGTAGGTATCCCCTGTTACGCTGTGGTCTCCGGCTGACGTTAGAAGAACTCCACGTCTGAGCTTTTTTCCTTGGCAGTCGGTGACTCGGCAGCCACCGTTGTGTCGTATTTGATCACCCGATTGCGCCCATGCTCCTTGGCCCAATAGAGAGCGGCATCGGCATGTTCAAGTACCACCGACGGCTGATTGGCATGCGCGATTCCGACATAGCCAATACTGACGGTAAGACGGCCCGCCTGTGGAAACGCGAATGCCTCCACTTTCGCGCGGAAACGCTCAAAAGCTGCATGGGCATTGTGTTCTTCAGTGGGCTTGAGAAGTATCACAAATTCTTCACCCCCGAATCGATACAACTTATCGTGAAGGCGGAACGAGGCTTTCATCAAGGTCGCGAGAAGTAGCAACATTTCATCGCCAATCAAATGGCCGTAATTATCATTTACACGCTTGAAATGGTCGATGTCAACCACTGCGAGCCAGTGCTCCATGGATGCTGCACGGTCACGGCGGCGACGCGGCAAACGCAATGCTTTTACGTGACTGTCATCGTCGGACGAGAGGCTGTACAGGACGCGCATCAGATGTTGGTCAAAGGTCTTGCGATTGAGTAATCCAGTCAGCGTATCGATTTCGCTGTAGTCGAGTAACGACAATATGTTGGTGAAAATCGTCAGCAGGTGTTGTGCGATTGCAAGCTGATCCTCATCCATGGATTTCCCGGCAATAGTAACAAAGCCGAATACGCTGCCGTTAGCTTTCCAAATCGGAAAAACTGCGCTGTCGCCGGTCGTCTGACGCAAACCGCTTTCAAGGCAGACAACCAGTTGCGGGTAGTAGTCGATTGACACCATGCTGGCCGGGACAGACAGCCCATCATCGTGAATATGCGGACCGGTATCGTCGACAACGGCAGCCGGCCAAATAAATGCCTCACCCGGCGCCTGCAGCAACTTGAGAATGTTAACGCTGCCCGATCCCAGCAGGTCGCGCAGCGCCTGAGCCAATGCGATGTTAAGTTGCGGGCGATCGCGCTCGCTCGTGATGTGTTCAATGTGCGATAAAAGCTTGTGCATGGTCGATGTTCATCTGAAAGACACTCGAAGCATACCCCAGCGAACGTGCGGAAAACCGGCCGAAAATTGATTATGACCAAGTCCTGCTGCGCGACATTCCGTATGCTGACTTGGCTTACTGTATATCGTTGGCAAGCAACCAGACCTGAATACTTCCCGGGCCCAACTGGATTGCTGGAATTGGGCGGTAAGG
>JBKJMK010000050.1:0-10120 GCA_046596005.1 Usitatibacteraceae bacterium
GATTGCGCCATAGCAGGGGCAGCGCATAGTAGCCGAGCTTGCGTTTTTCGATTGGCGTGTAGGCCTCGAATCGATATGGCCAACCCCACAAATGTTCAAAGCGGTTTCGGTCCCAAACAACCGGATCAAACGGCGCGAGGAGTCGCACCGTGTCGTTGGCAATTCCCGGCAGCGATTCGACGGCGGGCCAAACGTAGGTGATATGGTCGATCTTTTCGCAGCGCTGTTCACCACGCTTCACCATAATTTCAAATCGTTTCGCGTAGTCAACGCCGGGCCGCGAAGCATTCATTACGCGCATCAGTTGCTGCAAAGTGCGCAGTGGCAGTGGTGCGTACAAATTGATCATCAGCCTGATCAAGCCATCGGCACGCACGCTGGGTGCAAGCGCGCGTTCGGACGCAAGCACCGGCACAGGCGCGTACACGCGTATGCCGGATTCCCGGCGGCGTACTTGCACTCTGCCCTCGCGGTGCAGTCCTTCCAGCATCAGCGTTGTCGCTGATGAGCTTCCGCCCCAGCCATTGACACGTTTGCCGCTGGCTAACGATTTTTCAAGCTCACGCGGATGGGCTTCTTCACGCTCCTTGAGATAGCGCAGTACCTGACGACGAAGCGAAGCATGTTCAGTCATGAAGTCGCGCCAGCGCACTGACAAAGTACGCGGATGCAGCAATGTCAACTCATCTCGATGAAAAAAACCGTAGTTATAAATGCTGTCCTCGATCAGCGGCAGCCCGGCGTATTTTTTTTCCAGGTCATCGGCGTGATAATTGATGACACGGTGGCGCAGTATCAGATCTTGCGCGCGCGCGGGCGCGCGAATCGGGTCGGCTTGCAGGTAGCCCAATTGCTTAACCGCTTTGGTCAGGGCGCACGGCGCGAATAGCGAACGCGCCACCGCGAAACGCCGCAACTCCTCAACTGTCACAGGCTGAGCCGTCACTTGACAGTATTCTTATCCTGACCGAATAAAACTTTCTTTTGCGCGTCCGACATTGCCGTCGGCGGCTCCGGACGCACTTCTTTCGCCCGTGCATATGCACGTGTGGTCGCCGGACGCGCTTTGATTGCCGCGTGCCAACGCGCCAAGTGCGGGAAGTCACTCATGTCCTGGCCCTGGTTTTGTGGAATGATCCATGGGTACGACGCCATGTCGGCAATCGTGTATTGCTTGCCAGTGATAAATGCGCGATCTGCGAGACGCTTATTTAAAACACCGTACAAACGCGACGTTTCCTTCACGTACCGATCAATTGCGTAAGGGATTTTTTCGGGCGCGTAATTACTGAAGTGATGATTCTGCCCTGCCATCGGCCCCAAGCCACCCATCTGCCACATCAGCCATTCAAGCGTCTCAACTTGTCCGCGCAAATCTCTGGCAATGAACTTGCCGGTCTTGCCAGCGAGGTACAGCAGAATCGCACCAGACTCGAATACGCTGATGGGCTTTCCGCCATCGAGCGGCACGTGGTCGACGATTGCCGGCATGCGGTTATTCGGCGAAATCTTCAGAAAAGCAGGATGGAATTGCTCGCCCGTGCCGATGTTCAGCGCTTTGATCAAATAGGGTAGTCTCACCTCTTCGAGAAACAGCGTTATCTTGTGGCCGTTTGGTGTCGGCCAGTAATAGAGGTCAATCATCAGCCATCTCCTTCGTTACTTTCCAAATGCATTTACACCGCAGCGCTTGTATTGATCCGGCCATTCTAGCGTGTCACCCAAGGCCTGCGCTGCGTGTCGCGGCCAGTAGGGGTCTCGCAACATCGCTCTTGCCAAAAACACACAATCGGCGTCGCCATCCGCGATGATCTGCTCGGCTTGCACCGGTTCAGTAATCAAGCCGACCGCACCGACGGCAATCGCGGCGCTCGCGCGAATGGCGCGCGCGAACGGCACTTGATAACCAGGACGGAGTGTCATCTTCGCGTCGGCAACATTGCCGCCGGAAGAAACATCAATGAGATCGATACCGAGCGCCTTGGCGCGTTTGCAAAATTCAATCGACTGCGCAACATCCCAGCCGCCTTCTTTCCAGTCGCTCGCTGAAATACGCAACATTACCGGCAGATGCGCAGGCCAGATCTTGCGCACTGCCGCACAAACTTCGAGCGGAAATCTCAACCGATTTTGCAGCGAACCGCCATATTCATCCGTACGCACATTGGACAAAGGCGACAAGAATTCGTGAATCAGATAGCCATGTGCAGCATGTATTTCCGGCACCTCGAATCCGGCGGCCAGCGCGCGTTTCGCA
The DNA here is from genome assembly GCA_046596005.1 of Usitatibacteraceae bacterium. GTDB lineage: Bacteria > Pseudomonadota > Gammaproteobacteria > Burkholderiales > Usitatibacteraceae > UKL13-2. Next base: position 2,258 of record JBKJMK010000050.1, read on the forward strand.
GCGGCTGCAAATGCCACGACTGTCTCGCCAATCTCCGTGACCGTCATCTGCCGCGGCACCGGGTAAGTTGGTGAAAACGCTGTGTCAGCAGGGCCCATCACCGGCCACCCTCCGGCCACGGTCGCTACCTTGCCACTGCCCCGCCATGGCGAGAACGTAGAAGCCTTGCGGCCCGCGTGCGCTAACTGGATCGCTGGCACGGCACCTTGCGCCTTGATAAACGCGGCAATCGGTTTCCACGCATCCGCCTGCGCGTCCGACCAGATGCCTGCATCTTCCGGAGAAATGCGTCCTTCCGGTGTAACTGAGGCGGCTTCGGTCATCACCATCGCGGCCCCACCGACGGCGCGCGAACCCAGATGCACCATGTGCCACTCGTTGGGCATGCCATCGATGCAACTGTACTGACACATCGGCGAAACAAAAACGCGATTCTTGAACGTTAGCTCTCGTAGCGTGAACGGCGAGAATAATTGGGACATAGGAATGGGATAGCTTCGATGAGATTAGGCGGAAGCGTATTTTAAGTCACCAGCTACACGACACTAGCGCATCCATACGAACAATGGCCGTGACGCAAAGCATGACGGGCAAACGACATTTCAACCTATCAATCTGCCGGAATTGCAGCGGAACCTTACCTTTTACGAAATGAAGGAAATTTTCGCGCGGCGGCTTTGTTGTCAGGCGGGGCGCCCCGTACTCAAGGGATAGACCGGATCGGTGTAACCAGGTGTGGATGGATGGCCGGGGCTCACGAGTGAATCCACCAGCGCTTCATCTTCCGCCGAAATGGCAACGTCTAGCGCGCCCAGGTAATCCTGCCATTGCGTGAAAGTGCGCGGCCCGGCGATGACGGCACTCACTGTCTGGTTGGCTAACACCCATGCCGTAGCGAAGTGCGAAAGAGAAATATTTTTCTTGGCGCAATGTTGTTGCAGGGTTTCTGCAATCACCAATGATTCCTCACGAAATTCGGTTTGCAGGATGCGTTTGTCGCCTCGTCCAACGCGAGACTCTGCGGCGGGCTTCGCGCCGGGCGCGTATTTACCCGTTAACACGCCGCGGGCAATCGGACTGTATGGCACCACGCCAATACCGTAGTGCGCGCAAGCGGGCAGCACCTCCACTTCCGGCATGCGGTTGAGCAAATTGTAATAGGGCTGGCACACCACCGGGCCAGGCATATTCAATTCAGCCGCAATGCGGGTGATCTCGGCGATGCGCCAACCGCGAAAATTTGATACGCCCCAGTAGCGGATTTTTCCGCTCCGCAGCAAGACGTCGATTGCCCGCAGCGGCTCCTCCAGATCCATACCGTTGTTATCGCGGTGCAAATAGTATATGTCGATGTAGTCGGTATTGAGTCGCGATAAACTCGCCTCAACCTCGCGCATCATCCAACTGCGCGAATAATGCGATTCATTCAAGCGGTCCGACATTTTGTTGCCGATCTTGGTGGCCAGAATCCAGCTCGAACGATCCCCGCGCAACAACTCGCCGACCATCGTCTCCGACGCGCCAACCGAATAGACGTCGGCTGTATCGATGAAATTGACGCCGTGCTCGCTCGCATGCGCGACAATATTTTGTGCTTCAGCGAGGTCGGTCTGATCACCGAACATCATGGTGCCGAGGCACAGCGTGGAAACCTTCAATGGGCTTTTGCCCAGATTGCGATAGTCCATGGTGGAGCTTTCGTAAACGCAGAATGATGGAAATATAGCCCTAAAACAGCGAGGCCCGCGTCTGGCGGGCCCCGGGTATGTAGTAACTTCACTTTGTTGATCATCAGGCCTGGTTCGCGCAAGACGATCAGAATTTCTTCCAGAAACGTACAAAATACGATGCACCGTTCAAACCAAACTGCACGCTGTCGTAGATAAAACCGTTGTCGGTCTCGTTCGCATCCTGCTTGCTCGGTTTGACATTGAAAATGTTGTTGCCACCGACTGTCAGTTTCATGTTCTTGTCAAAGCTGTAGGTAAAGCTCAAGTCAGCCGAGGTTTTGGGCTCATATCTCGCGTTGGGGACGCCACCGGCTGTTCCCGAAAAAGTACCCAGCGTTTGGGCACCAAAGTGAATGATTTTGAAATCAGTTTCCAAAGGACCGGTCACGTAGTCAAAGCCCAGTGTCGCTTTGGAGCGCGGACCGCCTTGCTCAATGAAGAGGCGCTCGCGCTCGGACAACAACACATCCTCGAATCCGGCCAATGATCGTGGTGCCTTGATGCCGGTGACCTTGGTCTTGCCATAATTCATGGCGAGGAACGTCGAAAGCCTGCCGCCAATAACGTCGGACTTGTGGGAGACAGTGAGATCGAGTCCTTTGGTCTGCGTGTTGACAGAATTGACAAAGAACTGCGCCTGTCCTACGCCCAGCCCTGACAGAATCGTACCGAGCGCCGGAAAATTGTCGCCATCGAAGCGTCCCGACAGCACGATGCGGTCGTCGATGTCGATGCGATACAGGTCGGCTGTGACCGCCAGGGCCTTAGACGGACTCCAGGTGAGGCCAAGCGTCGCGCTCCTGGATTTTTCTTCCTTGAGCCTGGGGATGCCTGCTGCAGTCGCAATGGCACCGCCGTTGGGCGCCAGCACCACGTCGAGCGGCACGCCGCTGATGAAGTCGGTAAACGTTGATGAGAAATAAACCTGCTGCAACGACGGGGCGCGGAACCCGGTGCTGCCTGAGCCGCGCAGCAGCATTTGGTCGTTGACTTTATAACTCGCGGCCAATTTGCCCGTGATTGTGGAGCCGAAGTCACTGAATTTCTCGGCACGCAGAGCGGCCTGGGTTTTGAACTGCGCGGTCAAGTCGGTCTCGATATCGATGTATGCGGCGACACTGTGACGGCTGCGATCAGTCTGGTCGCTCGGCTGAAAGCCGGGGAATCCCTGACTGCCTGCGTTGCCGCCAACACCGACGCCATCGGCATCGATATACGACCCAGGCTCGCCCGCCTTGATTTGATAATTCTCGCGCCGGTATTCAGCACCGAACGCCAGATTCATGCCGTTGGCAATTCCGGCGTAAAAACGGCTCATGTCGAAATTTGTCGTCAACTGGCCAAACGAAAAACTGCCGGCGTCGAATGCACTCGCGCTAATGCCCTTGCTTCCCGCCAGCAGGTTCTTGTTCGCGATCGAGGCATTGATCGTGTTATTGATGTTATAGCGCAGCCTGTTATAGCCGTAGGTCTGTGAGATATCCGCATTCCATTCGCCGAATTGCCCGCGATGCCCGACCGTGACATAGCGGTCGTCGATATCGCCATCAATGAAGGGAACGAATCCGTTGGGATACTGCGCCGCTGAATTGCGCGACGGAATGTCGTCGGAACCAACGCCGCCGCGCGCGAATGCCGCCGATGATGCTTCGCGGGTCTGCGTGCCAAGCGTGAAATAAAGTTTACCGGTGTCGCTGGTCGGCAATTCACCGTTAACGTAGATGGTCGCGTTCTTTGATTGGGTATCGCCGATGATACGTGGGTTGTCAGCTTCCGCGCGATTGGAGCGCCCGCGATCCAGATATTCAGCAGTGATGGCCACCACGCCTTTGTCGCCTACCTGCAGGCCGCAGTACGCCGACCCAAGATAGTTCTTGCCGTCGCCCGCGGAGTATTGACTGTAACCAAATACAGTTTCGCATCCGAGCCGTTTTTTGAGGCCGATATCGATCACGCCCGCAATCGCATCTGAGCCGTACTGGGCAGCGGCCCCATCGCGCAGAACTTGTACGTTTTCAATCGCCAGCAGAGGAATCGCGTTCATGTCCGTGCCGGTATTGCCGCGATTGCGTGCGCCAAAGAGATTCACCAGCGATACCGTGTGGCGGCGCTTGCCGTTGACCAGCACCAGCGTCTGGTCGGAGCCGAGTCCACGCAATGCTGCGGAATCAACGAGGTCAGCACCGTCGGCGCCAGTCTGGCGCGTCGAATTAAACGAAGGCGAAATGAATTGCAACGTTTGTGCCAGATCGAACTGGCCGCCTTGCTCGGCCACTTTGGTCAGCGGGATAAAGTCGACTGGAACCGTGGTATCCGTTGAAGAGGCATTGACACGCCGCGAACCGACGATATTGATCGTCTCAATCACGGTGGGCTCATCTTTTTTTGGGGCAACCGGTGCGGGCTGGGCGAACACGCCCGGAATGGTCGTTGCCCCGTAAAGCGCAATCAGCACCGCATGGCGCAAGACGCGGGATGGAAAAGTGGAAGCCAGGCCTGGCAGGACGTTCATAAGCAGATTTCCTCTCACTGATTGTAATTATTGGGCGTAGGCAAAGAGCAAAAAAAGAGAAAACTCTAGCATTGGCGCGCCTTCCAAGCCATTTACTGCCCGTGAACCGCGCTGCTGCTCGTGTTTACCGCAAATATTAGCGATCACTGATGTCATTCAATCGGGCTCTGGCTAAAAATATGCGGGCACAACCTCTACTGGGATCATGACACAGATGCGTGTGGACTTCGATGCCAACGCGCCGCGCGGTCACCGATATGCGCCTGTTCGTGGTGGCCTGCGCTGGAGTATTTAAGACCTCATCGCATCCGTGCACTCGGTGCGTACGCGTACATTGTCCCGCTGTGCGGGTTTCTTCTCAATGCCTCGTTCATCGCCTGCTCAGCCTGCTTCTGCTGGCCGTGCTTTTGCCGCGCCTCGCCGAGGATCCAATAGGCTTCAGCTGTGTCCCATCCTTTGGCGAGCTGGGCATCAATCAGCGCTGCGGCCCGGTCAGGCTTGCCGGCTAGCATCCAGGCTTTCGCCAGCGCGATGGCAGACTCGCCGTACGGGCGGGTCGCGAAATTTTTCTGCGCGAGCGCAAGTGCGAGTTGTGAATCCGCCTCATCCTGCAGAAAGTGATCAAGCGCATGGCCGGCTGCCGCCTCAGGAAATGCGATAAGCCTTTGCTCATAAACGGCGCGGGCCTGTTTCTTGAGCGACTGCGCCTTGTCCAGGTTGCCTTCTTTGCGCTCGATCGCGGCAAGCGCATCCATGAATTCCGGGGCACGCGTCCTGTCGACGACGCTCTCATAAATTTTTTTCGCCTCTGCCGTCTTGCCGCTCAACTGCAGCACCTCCGCGATATGTTCATCGACGAGCCACCAGCCCTCCAGTGCATCAGACGCGAGCCGATACATCGCCAGCGCCTCGTCCAGGCGTCCGCGGTCGAGCGCGACGAGTCCACGCTGCAGTTTGAGCCACGCCATCATCGTTGGTGATCCACCTTGATAGCGCTTCTCAGCCGCCTCGAGGAATGCGGCAGCCTCTCCCGGCGCGCCCATCCATTTTTTAAAAAGTGCCAGGCGCACGTATTGCTGCGTTAATCCTGACTGGTTGACCAATGCGCGATAAGTAGCTTCGGCCTCGCGGTAGCCCCCTGTATAGAGCGCGAGATCAGCGCGTAATGCGGCTGTTTCCGTTGGCTCTGCTGTGGCTGGACAGGAATCGAGCGCGGCACGCGCACTTTTCAGGCGATGCAAGGTGTAATGCAATCGCGCCCTTGCAAGGCACCGCGACGCTGAGGGCTTAGCCTCTTCACCCAGGCTCGCCAACAATGCTTCGGCCTTTGCATAGTCGTCGTAACTTCCCGTCAGCCTGGCACGCTCCTGATAGAGGGAAACGATTTCAAGTGGGATTAGGGTGTCGCCCGATTGCCGGGCAGCGAGCGCAATGCCGTGTTCGATCCCGGCATTAAGTTTTTGTAACTCACTCGCATAGCTCGGCTTGATGGGTGCTTTCGCTGCGGAAGCTGTGGTTCCCCCGCTTTTCCCGCCATCGCAACCAACGAGCAGACAAACAAAAACCAGGCTCAGCGCAACACTGAACCTGGTGTGTAAGTCCCTCAAGGCTGAGCAGGCCGCAAATGCGGAAACGTTGCCGGGAGGGTGGTGCCAGACTCGTCACGCGTTGGGTTGATCACACCGACAAGCGTGTTGAGCGTGTGCGGTGGCGAGGGACCAGAAATACGTAACAGCGCGGCGGAGAGCAGGCGGTCCACGACCGGATCATCGTAACCGCGACCGTTCGGCCAGCCAGGCGCTGCGCTCAGGTCATACGTGATGACATCAGGCAGGATGACCGGTGCCACCACTGCTACACAGGCCGAGATGTCAACTTGTGCGTTGCTCGCAGGCGGCGTTACCATTTCGGTCGAGCAAGGTGTAAGGCCCAATGCGCGCAACGCCGGTCCGACCTTGTAGTGGATATTTCTCAACGAGTTCGACTGTGGGCCAACCGTCAGAAGGCCCGCGAAATCCCGGCCATCATTGGCCGGGTCCCCACGGTTCAACGCATCGCGCTGGTTGTTGAACGTATTGGATGCGTTGCCCGGATTAAGCACTGCGCCGGCGGGGCCCACAGGTGAGATCGCAGGATCCCGCGACAACAATGCCGTTGCGATCGCAGGTTGCCCGGTGCGATCGACGCGAACGAAGCGGTCTTTCGTTGCCGTTGAAAAATCATAACGGGGGCCATCATTGTCGTTGTTCGAACAGCCACCAAGAATTACACCAATGGCGAGACTGGAGAGTAAGCACATGCAAGACGTGCCGAGTCGGCGTTGGTTTTTCATATGATCACCCCACCAACCGGCCAGTTGTTGCCCAAACCCTGACCTTGGGCCGTACCCCATTCACTGCGGGTGCGAGGGTGTCGTTGTTCATCTCGAAAACGATCGCAGAGACATTGCGGAACGCGAAAGAATCCCGCCGTGCCAGGCCACCGCCTAATCTGAACGCGCCGACCACGTCACCACTTTGTCCAGCGCCTGCGAAGGACGCGACAAGAGCGGCGTAGCCTTCGGCATCGAAAAAGAAGGGGTCGTTGCGCAAACCTGCAAATGCCTTCATTCCTCCCGAGGATGTGAATACTCCCTCGATTTTGCCGGAAAACGTGCCTCCTGCACCCGGAACATTCTCGAGCTGTAGTCCGCAATTGCCTTCCGCGTCTTTGCCAAATCGCGCCAACACTTCTACATCGGCGATGCTGTCGAAATTGCCCGCCGCATCCGCGCGATCAATATGCATGGTGTAGAGAACTTTGGGGTCACAGTAAAAAGAACCATCGATCCGCGAGCGGGGTGCAGATCGTCCACCGAACGTGATCGCGGCAACAGTCTTGGTTGATGACTCAGGCGACGGAAAGATAAATACATCGGCGAGGTCGGCAGCCGGATCGGCATCGGCACCGGGAGATTCCGCATGGTCGGCCGACATCACGGCCGCGCTCACCGCGAGCGCTAACGCCGCGGCCAATCCGCGCGGAACGCCGCGCAATCCAAACATGGAGGACATGGTTATTACTCCTTGAAATATGAATGATTAGATCGGCGCGCGGCCGGATTGATGAGCGACAGAGGTTTGGTACACGACTACTCTACGTTAACGCGGATGGTTTAACATCCCCCGATTGCGGTAGCAGTTTTATCGCAATGGCGGTGGAAAATTTGCCGCAAATTCGTGCTTATGCGAGCACTCGCTCCGCTTCGCGCGGGCATTCTTGTTTTATGCCAGCTGCCAATCAACTTGACGGTCGCCTGGGTGATGACAGGAGCGTTCGGGATTTTGCGGCAGCGTCGTTCGGTTGCGCTGTACGCAGGCAAAGCCGCAGTAATCAACAAATCGGGGTAGCGTTTAACGTAAGAATTAACGCCGTGATACCACCTCAAGCAGCTTTTAGTAGGGTTCGACGTGCATGACTGCGTTGCAGTCGCGTCGGCTAATTTTCCCGCAATGCGTGCAAGGCCGCGCGAACGCTTTCGTACTCGACTGACTTGTCGAAGAAATAATCTGCGCCCAATTTCATCGCGCGCTGCCTGATTTCCGGAAAAGGGTGGTTGGTAAACACGATAATGGTAGGGGC
>JBKJMK010000065.1:0-15203 GCA_046596005.1 Usitatibacteraceae bacterium
TGTAAAGATATGAGCACTGGCGCGGCTTTCCGAGCATTTTCTGCCTGGAGGCCTCGCCAATGCTGGATATTGCGCAAGATGCAATCTGAATTTGGATCAATCCCAAACCGGTTTGCGTTTTTCCAAAAATGCCGCCACGCCTTTCTGCGCCTCCGGTTGCATGAAATTGTCGGCGATGGTGATGGACGCGTCCTGATACGCGGCCTCGATGCCCATTTCCATTTGCCGGTAAAAGAGCGCCTTGCCCGTCGCCAGTATCGCGCGCGGTTTTGCTTTCAGGGTTGCGGCGAGTTTGAGCGTTTCCATGCGCAGCGTGTCGGCTGGTGCCACCCGATTCACCAATCCCCAGTCCAGCGCCGTCGCGGCATCGATGAATTCACCCGTCATCAGCATCTCAGCCGCGCGCTTGCGCGAGATCGTCCGCGAAAGCGGGACGGCGGGTGTTGAACAAAATAATCCCAGATTGATGCCGGACACTGCGAATTTTGCATGCTGGGCGGCGACGGCGAGATCGCACTGCGCAACCAACTGACAGCCGGCCGCCGTTGCCATGCCGTTTACTTCAGCAATGACAGGGACGGGCAATTTGGCAATTTTCAGCATCATGTCTGAACAGAGCCGGAACAGTTTGATCGCGAACGCCTGGTCATTGGCGGCGCGCATTTCCTTGAGATCATGCCCCGCGCAAAATGCATTTCCATTGGCGGCGATGACGGCGACACGTGCTTCCTGATTCGCAGCGATTGAATCCAGCGCTGCGTGAAAGGCGTGCAACGTCTCGAGCGACAAGGCGTTGTACTGATTCGGTCGGTTAAGTGTTAAAACGACCACACCGTCCGCTTGGGAAATCAACAGAGGCCCTGCAGCGGTCTGGCCGGGAGTGTCCATCGCAACGCCTCAAGTATCTATACGCGAATTCGTCATGATACGCGGCTAAGCTTCCGCCGATTCGCCCGGTAGAGTGTGGTTTTGCACTTACATTCAATTTGCAGGGGCGTACCATCCCTCGAATGGGTAGTGGGAAAAGGTTTACATCGCTTCGGACTGGGCATAGTATTAATGGCCATCTAATAACGGCGGCTTTTCCTTTTAAATCAGCGGTATTGAGAGATAAGGAAAAGTTTCACGCGAAACTCAATCTCGTCCAGTGTTGCGAAGCATCTCTTCAGCATTGGCGCACCAGAATGGTCAACCCATGATAAAAAGACAACGATCCATGCGCGCACGCATCATGTTTTTATTTGTTGCCGGACCTGCCTTGATTTTGTCCGCGACTGCACTCGCCAATCCTGCCCTGTTTCGCGATGCAAAGCAGTTGCTCGCGGCGGACAATGCCAAGCAGGCATACATGATTCTCCTCGCGCAGGAGCCACAACTGGCTGGCAATGCTGAATTCGACTACTTGCTCGGCGTGGCGGCTCTCGAAAGCGGGAAAACCGACGATGCCATCATCGCGTTCGAGCGCGTGCTTCAGGTTGATCCGAAAAATGCCGGTGCCAGGCTCGATCTGGCGCGCGCCTATTTCAACCACGGCTCCATGGATCTCGCGCAGGCAAACTTCCTGGAATTGAAAGCGAGCAATCCACCCCCAGCCGCATTGATCGCGATCGATAAATATCTTGCCGCAATTCGCGAGCGCCGTGCCCGGAAGTCGAACATCTTTTCGGCTTGGGGTGAAATGGCGCTCGGCTACGACAGCAACATTACCGGCGTGCCGACCGATTTCACCTCGGCAGTTGCTTCTGCGTTCAATCTGACGGGCATCAGCCCAACCGGTAACTCGGTCAAACGTAAAGCACCTTACCTTGGTGCAGCAGTCGGTGCCGATTATACGTATGCCTTGAGCGCAGGCTGGGCGGCATTCGTTGGCGGTGAGGCGCGCGGTCGTGCCTACCGGCATGAAGGCGACTTCAATTCTGTTTCAGGAGAGGCGCGGATCGGTGCCTTGTGGACCGCTGGCGCGCAGCAATTGCGGCTCACGGGTGGCTACAACCGCTTCAGTCAGGAAGGCTTGGCACCCGGCGAGCCAAAGCCCACCAATGATCGCAGTACCGCGCTGATTGCCGCTGATTACCGCTACGCCATGAATGAGCGTCAACAATGGAATGTCGGCCTGGCAGGCACACGGGTAAAGTTTCTCACCAACAACATCGAAGACTTCGATGCGACCACGCTGACGGCAGGATTCGTGCAAGCGTTCGACCGTAAAGGTGCACCGGTTTTACAGGTGAGCAGTTTTTACAGTCGCGACGAAGCGGTTCGCAAGCTGGCTGATGGCGTGTCAGACAAGTCCAAACGCGTTGCAGGCGCGCGCAGCTATTTCCAGTACTCGCTGACCGACAATCTGGCGTGGTTTAACGGGCTTGGTTTTTCCATGCGCCGTGACCAAAGCGCCTTCTCGCGCGCAACCGAAATTGAATACGGACGCGATCGGCTCGCCGATGTCTCGCTCGGCGTGAATTGGCGTTTCCAGCCAAAGTGTTCAATGCGGGCGCAGTGGCTTGCCTCGCGAAACGATTCCAATATCGCGATCTACGACTTCACCCGTCACGAGGTGTCTTCCACGATTCGCTGTGACTTCCAGTAATTGGATCGCTCGTTCCTGAAATAGCTGATGTGTCTTTTAAGGGCAAACAATGAATACGAAAAAATTTCTTGAAACATTCACCAGGTGCGCTGTTGCAGTGACAGGTCTGGCACTGTGGGCAATCGCTGCTCCGGCGCTTGCGCAGAGCGGTCAGTTTACTTACGTGATCGGAACGGTAAGCGTCGAGCGCGGCGCGCAACGCATCACGCCAGTGCGTGGTACGACGGTAACGCCGCTTGACGTGATCGTGACCGGTGCCGACGGCATGGCGCAATTGGCCATGGTGGATCAGGCGAAGCTCTCGTTGCGTTCAAATTCGCGATTGATTGTTCAGCAATACCCGGTGGGCGCAAGTGATCCACCTGGTGCCATTCTGAATTTGGTGCGCGGTACGCTGCGCTCGTTTACCGCGCTGCTGACGGGGCCGAACAAGGCTGGCTACAGGATGCAAACCAAGGTCGCCACAGTTGGCATTCGTGGGTCCGGTGGCATCCTCGAGGTTTTCGACGACGTCACGACCAATCACTACACGATCGAAGGCAGCCATCTCGTTGCCAGCATCGACGGAAATTTCCCGCCCATTCTCACCAATCCAGACCAGACGGTGCAGGTCGTTCAAGGTCAGGCGCCGCGGCTCATTCCCACGCCCCCCAGCTTGCTTAGCTCCGGAAAAATCATGGTCGATGGCAAGGAGAAAAAAGCAGAACTTGAAGACAAGGATGGCAAACTCGCCGGACAACTCGGCAGTAGCGGGTCGGGTGTCCAGGTGCTTGGCGGGAATGGCCTCGGATTCTCGATAGTCGATGCGAGCGCAAACCTGGGCGCAGACACGATCAATCTGCAAAACATCGTTATCGCCAATGGCGGCGCGACGTTGGCGGATCAGGCAGTTCCGGCCGGGGTCACACTTGATAGCAACGGTGCGTTGCGGGCCTACACCGCTTATGCGGGCAGCCAGAGCGGCACGGGCGCAAATGTTGTTGGCGGGACCGCCAGCGATCTTCAGACGGTGACCATCGGTGGCAACACCACCATCGTGCTCGGTCGCTGGAGCGGCGTGACCAGCTTCGGGTTTGGCAGCGGCACGGGCGGGGTCGGCGGCAACGTCGGCGGCAGTGTGCACTGGGCATATGGTGGCGCCGGATTTCCGTCGTACCTATCGGATGTATTGACCGGTACCGCGATCTACACACGTGTTGGGGCAACCACACCAACCAATCAACTAGGGACGCTGGGGACACTGACCACTGCGATGCTGGATGTGAATTTTACCGCCCGCACCTTGAACGCCGTGATCGGCGTCTCGATCAACGCCGGCGCAGGCGCGGCTGCCGGTAGCTGGACGCTGACGGCGAGCAACGTACCGTTTTCGTTCAATACATTCTTTGGCAGCGGTTCGCGCGTGATCGTCACCAACGGCAGTGGTGCGAGTTCCGCCAACAATCCGCGTTTGGGCGGCAGCATCGAAGGCAGCTTCGTCGGCAATACCTTGAACGGCGCAATTCTCGGCTACGGGATTTTTGACCAGACCAGCGCAGGCGGGGCGGATTTCCAGCGTATTAATGGCGTGGTGGCATTTTCCGGTCTTTCGCAAAATTCCGCCGCCGTCTATCGCGATGGTCTCGTCTCTGATCCAGCCGCCGCGCTCACCAATGCGAGCTACATACGTTCTTTTTCGACGACCAATCGCCAGAGTGAAGTGACGGTCGGTGACAACGGCGTCGTGACTGCATTTACCGCGCCATTTCCGGCCGGCAATGAACTGGTCGGTCATCGTTCATATGCGCAAGGTACATCCGTCGTCGTCGATAACGGATTCGATCCCGCCACTGGCCTGGTGTGGGGGCGCTGGGCGGGCGGCGCTGCGACCATCGGTGGTCAAAGTGTTGGCCTTGCCGATCGCAGCTTGCATTACATTTTCAGTCCCGCGCAGAGCGGGCCGGTATCACTCCCGCTGACGGGCAGCGCGGTCTATGACGTGGTCGGTTCCACGCGGCCGACCGATCTCGCGGGGCGTACCGGCGTCTTCAATTCCGCCAGTCTGAATGCCAATTTCAGCGCACGCACCGTTGACACCTCGGTCAATATCAGCATCAACGGCCAGACCTGGAATGGTGCGGCCACCAATGTGCCGATTTATCGGGATCAATATTTTTCTGCTTACGCCGGTGGCCCGAATATCGCCGGGATTCCGCGTCCTGCACTGTTCAATATCACATGTACGCCGAACTGTACGCCGACCGGCACTACGGGAAGTCTGGATGGATTCTTCACCGGCCGCCGTGGCAATGGTGCCGGGGTGATGTACAACATGAATAACAATGCCGGTGCAGTTGCGTTTGCACGGCGAGGTGGATGAGCGTGGACATGAAACATGCCCTGCGGCATGTTTCGTGCCTCGCGAATCCGAGCGCCATGCAGGGCCCGAGGTGGGAGAGTCTGGGGAGATTGCAGCTAGGGGCCGTGGAAGTAAGGGAAGCTCGCACTCAAGTTGAACTTATTTGATTGCGGCGCAACGGCCAGTGACAAACAGCAAACCCTAGCACTGGCGCGCCTTTCCAGCATGAATGCCGCCATCAGCCCCGCCAGTAACAGGGTTTGATTGTTTGTTGTTGTTTTAGAAGGATGGTGAACAGCATGGCTAGTACGCGCACGATCATGAAGTCTTTCCTCGCGACGGTGTCGTCGTTGTTGTTGCTCGGTGCAGCCACCACTGCTGACGCACAGCCGTTTGCCTACATCCCCAACGACGCCGTCAACAACCTCTCGGTGATCGACACTGCCACCAACACCGTGGTCGCCACGGTGACGGTGGGCGTCAGTCCGTTCGGCATCGCCGTCAACCCTGGTGGCGCGCGTGCCTATGTCACCAACGCCGCGAGTGATAATGTTTCGGTGATCGACACCGCTAACTTTACCGTCGTTGCCACTGTGGCGGTGGGGACTAATCCGGAAGGCATCGCCGTCAACCCCGCTGGCACCCGCGCCTATGTTGGTAACCGGGGCGGCACTACCCTCTCGGTGATCGACACCGCGACCAACACAGTGGTTGCCACCGTGACGGTGGGTACCCAGCCACAGGGGGTCGCCGTCAATCCAGGGGGCACTCGCGTCTATGTGACGAATCGTTTGAGCAACAGCGTCTCGGTAATCGATACCACGACTAACGCGGTGGTCGCCACCATCGTGGTCGGCACCAGACCGCACGGGGTCGCAGTGAACCCCGCCGGCACGTTTGCCTATGTGGCGAACGACACCAGCAACAATGTCACGGTGATCGATACCGCCACCAACATGGTGGTTGCGACCGTGCCGGTGGGAAGTATCCCGCAAGGCATATCCATCAACCCCGCCGGCACCCGCGCCTACGTGGCGAACTACACTACTCAAGACGTCTCGGTAATCGACACCGCCACCAATGCCGTGGTCGCCACAGTGCCGGTGGGAGGTAACCCGTGGGGTATCTCGGTCAACCCCGCAGGCACCCGAATCTATGTTGTGACGAACGCCGGCCTCGTCGCTGTGATCGATAGCGCGACCAACAATGTCGTCGCCACCGTGCCGATCCCTAGTGGCGCGTATGGCTTGGGTGCCTTTATCGGCGGCCCAGCCGTCACCGTTCCTGGTGCACCCACCATCGGCACCGCGACCGCCGGCAATGGCAGTGCGACGGTTTCATACACGCCGCCAGGGTTCAATGGGGGTTCGACGATTTTCACCTATACGGCAACGTCCTCTCCCGGCGGCATCACCGGGTCGGCGACTGGCGGGCCGGTCATCGTGTCCGGCCTCACCAACGGCACGCCATACACCTTCACCGTCACCGCGACAAATACGGTCGGCACCAGCCCGCCGTCAGCTGCCTCAAACAGCGTCTCGCCTGGCTTAAGCGCCACCTATGCCCCGGCTGGGGGGCTCGACTTCGGCATGAGAACGACGGGCGTGGTTTCACCTTCAATGCAAGCAACATTTACCAACACTTCGGCGACAATCCTTTCGCTCAGCAGCATTTCATTCACTGGCGGTGGCGCCGGGTTCAACGTTCTCCCGTCGAGCCAATGTTTGATGACGCCAATGCTCTCGCCAAGCGCATCGTGTACGGTCGATATTACCGTAACGCCAAATGCGCTCGGGCTCCGGACTGATTCGGTATTTATCCTGACGACCCCAGCCAACACAGCCACGCCGACTGCGCTTCCGCTCGCGGTTACCGGCGTTGCGCCATCACCAATTTTTGTCACAGTGACCAACACCGCCGACAGCGGTCCTGGTTCGCTGCGGCAGGCAATCACCGATGCCAACGCCGGTGGTTCGTGTGCGCCATCGGCGACCATTACGTTCAATATTGCCGCAGCCGGTCCGCAGACCATTTCGCCCGGCAGTCCGCTGCCGACAGTCGCCTGCCAGACCACCATCGACGGTTATACGCAGCCTGGCGCGTCGGCGAATACGCTTTCCTCCAGTAACAACGCAACGTTGCTGATCGCGCTCGACGGAACCTCGATGACGCCGCCGGCACCTGGACTGACGTTGACCGCCAGCAACACCGTGATTCGAGGCTTGGTCATCAAAAGGTTTATCGGCCAGCCCGGCATCAGCATTCAAGGCGGCACGGGCGTGCGGATCGAGGGAAATTTCATCGGCACCGATGCGACGGGGACCGTCGCCGCGCCGAACGGCATCGGCATCGCCACATCGTCGGGAGGCATCGGCGTTATCGGCAATTTGACGCCAGCCGGTCGAAACGTAATTTCCGGCAATACCGGTCACGGCATCGCAATCGCCGGCATCGGCCCTCCCGCCGTCGGCACATCGGTGGAGAATAATCACATCGGCACCGATAAAGCCGGTGCGACGGCGCTGCCCAATGGCGGCAATGGCGTCAATGTCAATGCACTGAACGCGTATATCAGCCAAAACCTCATCAGGTTTAACACCGGTAACGGCGTGTCGGTTGGTGGGTTCGGCGGGTATGGCGCGATCAGAGACAACGATATTTTTGGCAACGGGGCGAATGGCATTTTCCTTCCTCCAACCGAATGCATGCCACAAGGAATGGCGTTTCGTCGCAACTATATCGGCGTTCAGGGTCTTCTCGGTATCGATCTGGGGGATACCCTCCTTGGCGCGGGGCGCGATATCAATTCGACGATCCTCACCAGTCCCAGCTGCTATCACGGCAACGGCGGCATGAACGTTGCGCCATTCAGGGCGCAAAATTACCCGGTTCTTTCTGGACCAATAACGTACGCGTTTAACGGTGCCGGCGTCACCACCACCATCAATGCCGTACTGAATACGTCGCCGACGCCGTCGAACGATATCGATCTGTTCGACAACCTCGGTTATGTCGACAGCACGAACCGGGGCATAGGCGCAACGTATATTTCGTCGACAACGGTCTTCCCCGATGCGGCGGGAAACGTCGCGTTTCAAATAACAGCGACTGGTACGCCGGTCTATCACCCGACGATGACCGCATCCACGCCGTTTGCGCCTACCGGAGGCACTTCGGAAATCTCGGTGCAGGCGGTAACGCCGCTGATTTACACGTCAAGCTACACAAATTTTTCGATCATCGCAGGTGGCAGCCAATCGCAAACCTTCACGTTTTTCAATGCCGACAGCGTGCCGGTGACGACCGTGATGCCGTCGACCAATTTAGCTGCGTTTACGGTTACCTCGAATACCTGTGCCCCGGTCGCAGCCGGTGCGACGTGCCAGGTGGTGGTGAGATACAGCCAGGCTGTTGCCTCCAGCGATACCGCTACCTTGACCATTGGCCCCATCACGTCTGCAGCACCGCCGGTAGCGCCTGTTACCTTGCAACCGTCATTCACATATACGTGGGCGTTGGTGGGCACGGCAACCGCTCTCCTTGTGACTGCTGCGCCGACATCGTTAATATTTGCTTCGACCGCGCAAGGCACACAATCGCTGCCGCAAACAGTGACCATCAGCAATGCCGACAGTTCAGCAATCACACTTGGCGCGCCCGGCATTAGTCCTGCGGAGTTCTTCATTGCTGGTACCACCTGCGGTACCAGTCTGGCGGCGCTGAGCAGTTGCACGATCACGATCAAACTCAGCCCGTTCCCGACGTCCAACCCGGGAACCACGTCTGGCGGATTGACGCTACCCCTCGCTGCTGGTGGATTGTTCGTGGGATTGGCGGGCACCATTGCGACCTATTCCGCGACCGCGCTGCCTTCGCCGGTGACGTTCGCGAGTACCGTGGTGTTCACCAACGCCATCGCGCAGACGGTGACGTTTACCAACAACTCAACCGGCACGGTAAACATCACGGCGGTAAATATCACCGGCACCGATATTGCAGACTTTCAATTGATTTCCACCACCTGTGCCGGCATCGTTGCCAGTACGGCCAGTTGCACGGCGTCGGTGCGCTTTTCGCCGCAATCGCTGGGCGCCAAGAATGCAGACGTGCGTTTCGATAGCGGCGGGCTGTCGTCCCTGGCCGCGCTCATGGGTACCGGGATTTCACCCGCGCCGGTTCCACCCACCGTAGCACTTTCGCTATCCCAAACGACCACCGCCCCCGGCAATCCCGTCGGACTGGTGTTAAACATCGCCAATCCAGGCGGCACAGCACTCAGCGCTGGCGCGTTCACCTTCACCTATCCGGCAGGCGTCGTCACGGCGGTCGTGCCGGGGATCATCAACTCCTGCGGCGGCACCGTCACCTCGATCCCAGGCAGCACCACGCTAAATGCCGGCGGTCTGGCGCTCGGCGCCGGCAATACCTGCGCGATCGGCGTCAGTGTCAGTGCCGCCACCAGCGGCAGCTACGTCTTCACCTTTGCCGCCGGCGGATTCAACTCATCGGTCGGCAGCAATGCGGCGGCCAGCTCGGCAACGCTCACGGTATCGACACTACTTCCCCCCAGCATCAGCTTTGCCGCTGCCCCCGGCAGCATCGTCGTCAACGGCACGTCAGTCGGCACCCTCACCATCAACAACCCCAACGCCACCCCGCTGGTCGCCAACGGCTTCACCTTCAACTACCTGCCCGGCCTCGTCAACGCACCCGTGCCCAACCCCAGCTCCACCTGCGTGGGCGCAGCGCCAACCGCCGCACCCGGCGCAAGTTTCTCCACACAGCCCGTAAGCTTTACCTTGCCCGCCGGCGGCTCCTGCACCTTCAGCGTCACCTTTACCAGCGCCACCGCCGGCACCTACTCTGGCAACATCGCCGCCGGCCTGATCGTGACCCCGGCAGGCAGCAGCAATGCCACCCCGTTCAACCTCACCGTCACCGCCGCTCCGGCACCCGCCGTGACCCTCGTCCCCACCTCGGTCAACTTCGGCACCCGCACCGTCAACACCACCAGTCCGCCGAGCACGGTCAGTCTCGGTAATTCGGGCACGGCGCTGCTCAGCATTAGCAGCATCACCGCCAGCGGCGATTTTGCCTTTACGACCAGCTGTCCGCTCAGTCCCAGCACCTTAGCCGTCAGCCTCGCCTGCCCCATCAACATCACCTTTACGCCGCTGGCCGCCACCCTGCGCAGCGGCAACATCAGCATCGCCAGCAACGCCCCCGGCAGCCCCCACACCATCGCCCTCTCCGGCACCGGTAGTGCCGCCGCCGTCCCCGGCATCAGCTTCGCCCCGACCGCACTGAACTTTGGTGCGCCCACCGTCAACACCACCAGCGCCACCCAGAACGTGGTCGTTACCAACACCGGCTTTGCCAACCTCACCTTGAGCGGCATCAGTGTTACTGCCCCGTTCAGCCGCGTTCCCCTCGGCACGGTTGTGCCCGCCGATTGCGGCACCTCGGTGGCGCCGAGCAGCAGTTGCCAGATCGGCGTGCGCTTCGCCCCCACTGGTGTGGGCGCGTTTGCCGGCCAGATCAGCATTGTCGATAACGCGACCGGCAGTCCGCATACCGTTGCCCTCAGCGGAACCGGCACCCCGATTCCCGTACCGGTGATCAGCACCAATGGTGCAATCGTGTTTGGGGATCAGGTGATCAACAGCACCGCCAGCGTGCAAAGCGTTTCCCTCGGCAATACCGGTACCGCCACGTTAACCATCAGCGCGATTACGCTCACCGGGACAAATGCCGCCAATTTCACGTTGACCGGTCAGAGCGGCTGTACCAGCATTGCGCCGGCGGGGACCTGCACATTGACGGTCACCTTCGCCACCACCAGCACCGGTGCCAAGATCGCACAGGTAAACATCACCAGCAACGCGCAGAACGCAGCACTGGTCAACACCGTGAGCCTGTCCGGCAACGGCATTCTCGCGCCGCGACCGATCGCGAATCTCTCGATGACGGCCGCCGGTTTTGGCAATGTCATCTTTGGCGGTGCCACGCCAAATCAGATCATCACACTTAGCAACGGTGGCGGACAGGTGATGACTATTTCAAGCATTGTCGTCGTCGGCGATTTCGTACAGTCGAACAACTGCGGCACCAGCCTGGCATCGCTGGCGAGCTGCACCATCAATGTTCTGTTCACGCCGCTGGGGCAGGGTATTCGATCAGGTGAACTCATCGTGACAACGAGCGCTGCCTCCAGTCCTGATCGTGTGCCTGTTTCTGGCACGGGTTGCAGATGGTTCAGTCAGTCGCAGAGCCGTTTTTTCCTGACCAATTGCGGGTAGGGTGCAAGACGGAAATTTCCATTGATATTTAAGTAAAACACTAGTACTGGTGCGGCGTTCAGGCCAATATGCTGCCGCAAGGCGCACCAGTGCTAGTGTTTGCGAATCTAATGATGCATTAATCGCAGGCAACGTTTAACGAATGGTGAAGAAAATGTCAAAAACGCAAACGATCATGAAATCCCTGCTGGTTACCATCGCATCGCTGTTGATGCTCGCGGTCGCCGGCACCGCACAGGCGCAGCCGTTTGCCTATATCACCAACCAAAACGCCAACAACGTCTCGGTAATCAACACCGCCACCAACACCGTGGCCGCCACTATTGCGGTAGGAACCACTCCCACAGGAGTCGCCATCAATCCCGCCGGCACGCGCGTCTATGTAACGAATTACAATAGCAACAATGTCTCCGTGATCGACACTGCCGCCAACACCGTGGTCGCCACTGTGGCGTTGGGAACCGGAACCAACCCGTGGGGCGTCGCTGTCAACCCCGCCGGCACGCGTGCCTATGTAGCGAATCAAACCAGCGGCAACGTCTCAGTGATCGACACCGCCACCAACTCCGTGGTCACCACCGTGACGGTGGGAACTGTCCCGACGGGCATCGCCGTCAACCCCGCCGGCACACGCGTCTATGTAGTGAACAGGAACAGCAACACCGTCTCGGTGATCGACACCGCGACCAACACTGCGGTCGCCACCGTGCCGGTGGGATCCTTCCCGCTTGGCGTCGCCGTCAACCCCGCCGGCACCCGCGCCTATGTGGTGAGCAATCTCGGTGGCCTCTTCGTAATCGACACTGCCACCAACACCGTGGTCACCACCGTCACGGTCGGAGCCGGCCCGATCACCGTCGCCGTTAACCCTGCAGGCACCCGCGCCTACGTGACCAGCCAAAACACCAATGACGTCTCGGTAATCGACACTGCCACCAACACCGTGGTCACCACTGTGGCGTTGGGAACCGGAACCAACCCGTACGGCGTCGCTGTCAACCCCGCCGGCACGCGCGTCTATGCGGCGAACCCCGGAACCAACAACGTCTCGGTGATCGACACCGCGTCCAACGCCGTGGTCGCCACCGTGGCGGTGGGAGCCAACCCCGTCGCCTTCGGCCTTTTCATCGGCACGCCTCCCGCCACGGTCCCCGACGCGCCCACCATCGGCACTGCCGTTGCCGGTAACGGCAGCGCCACGGTGAATTACACGCCACCGGCCTCCAACGGCGGGGCGACCATCTCCACCTACACGGCAACCTCCAGTCCCGGCGGCATTCAAGGCTTTGCGACCGGCGGCCCGATCATCGTCACCGGACTCACCAACGGCACGCCGTATACCTTCACGGTGACCGCGACCAATGCGATCGGCATCAGCGCACCATCGGCTCCGTCCAACAGCGTCACGCCGGGTTCAATCTGCCAATTCATTCCCGTTTCGGGCGCGTGGAACGTGCCGGGCAACTGGGCTAACTGCGCGGCGGGCAACGGTGTACCGTTGGGCGTACCGGGTCCTGCGGATCGGGCAGAAGTGAGCGGCGGGAGGACCGCATTGCTGCCCGCTGGCTCGACCACAGTCGGAGACGTTTACCTCGGTGGATCGGTGTTGCAAGGCACAGGATTAACCAACACCACGCTCAATGTCGTTAATGCAGGTGGCATTGCATGGGGTTCCGGTTCATATACGTTCCAGGATATGACGGCGGTGTTCACGAGCACATCGACGATCCCTGCGGCCAACGGCCCGATGATGATCAACAATGCTGTGTTAACGCTTGCCACGCCGTCGACGGCGATGGCTGCAGACTCGATTGTCATCACCGGTGTAGGCGCGAAGATCCTCAATGGCGGAGTATTCCACCCCAACACATCACTAAGCATGACGTTGGGCGGCGAATTTGAGAACACCGCTTTGGGCATTTGTAACCCGCTCGTCCCGGTCACCATCAACGGGACGTTTTTGAATAGAGGCGCGTTCCTCGTGGATCCTGGCGTAGTCGTCACGCTGTCCCTTCCGGGGTCATTTCTCCAAAGCGATCCAACGGCATACATCGGCGGCGACGGAACAATTTCCGCAGCAGCACAAACCTTGACCGTGGCCAATGGCTTCATTAAAGACAACCTCACCTTTAATCTAGGCACACTCAACAACACCGGTGCCACCGTGTCGCCGGGCGGTGCAGGTGCCATCGGCACAGTGACTGTTAACGGCAACTACACGGTTAACGCGCCTGGCAGTCTGGATATTGAAATTGCCGCTGGCATGCCTTCGCCGGTATTTGATCGGCTCAACGTTTCTGGCACCACGACCATCACCGGTTCGACCGTTAATTTTTTCTACATCAACACCGGCTTCGGTACCTATGTGCCGACAATAGGTGATTTGCTCAGCTTTCTGGCGACCGGCACGCGTACCGGGACCTTTGCAGCATTTACGGCACCCGTGTCCACGAATTCAGTGTCCCTCGCTTATTTAGCAGGCGGCGTGAACTTTGTCGTCACAGCACCCGCCGCCGTCACCGTCACAGGGTCGACCACGTTTCCCGCCACCGCTGTTGGCGGATCGAGTGGCACCCAGGCCATCACCATCACCAACAGCGGCGTCGGCACGCTCACGCTCAATAGCATTACGCATTCGAATCCGGGTCGCTTTCCCGATACCACCGGTGGTGCGGCACCTCAAGTAACCCACTATTGCGGCTTTGGCTCGTTGGCAGGCGGTGCACCCAATACCGGCTTGCCGATCAATATCGCGCCGGCTGCCAGTTGCGTGTTGAATCTCATCTTTGCCCCAAATGCAGCAGGTGCGGTGAGCGGCATCATTACGATTAACTCCAACGCGGCGACCAGCCCGACCATGATTTCACTTTCGGGAACTGGCCTCGCGGCACCCAGTGCCATCCCGACGTCACTCACCTTCGCTTCAACCGCGCAAGGCACCGAATCGCTGCCACAAACGGTGACCGTCAGTAACCCCGGTGGAACCGCGATCACGCTTAGCGTACCCACCGTGTCACTACCGGCATTTTTCATTTCCGCGACTGACTGCGCTGCCAGTTTGCCCGCCATAAGCAGTTGCGTGATCGACGTAAAACTCAGGCCTTCCCCGACGACAACGCCGGGCGCGACCTCGGGTGCACTCAGTCTTACCACCTCGGTGGGTTCGTTGACCGTTGGCCTTTCAGGGACGGTAGCGGTCTACGCCGCGACGGCGTTGCCCACGCCGCTGGCCTTTCCGGGCACCACGGTGATGACCAATTCCGCATCGCAGACGGTGACGTTTACTAACACCTCATCTGGCACGATCATCATTGCCGCGGTGAGCCTGACCGGCACCGATGTCGCCGATTTTCAGGTGCAATCCACCAGTTGTACAGGCGTCACCATCATCAGCATGGCAACTTGTATTGCCACACTGCGATTTTCTCCGCTAACTGTTGGTGCGAAGACGGCGAATGTACGTTTTGCCGGCGGTGCCGGTTCGTTTACCTTTGGCGCACTCACCGGCACCAGTGCAGTGGCGGTGCTGCCACCAACGATGACCGTTGCATTTGCGCCCACCAGCGTTCTGCCGGGTGTCAATGCGACGATGACACTCACGCTTGCCAACTCTGCCGCGACTGCGGCAGCTATTGTTAGCGGCAGCATCACCATTCCGGCGGGTCTGACCGCCACGGCACCAACGACAAATAGCTGCGGTACGTTTGGCTTTGTCATGGGCGGTATTTATTCCTTCGGTATGGGCAGCATTCCGGCACTGGGTAGCTGTAGCATCGCCATCTCGGTGCAAAGCGCCACATCCGCAACTTACACGGCCACCATCATGCCTGGCGCGCTGACCGCGGGCGCGGGCACTAATACCAATACCAGCACGGCGACGCTGACAGTGACGGCGGCACCTTCACCCGCTGTGAGTCTCGCCCCGGCGTCGGTCAACTTCGGCGCACGTACGGTAAACACCACCAGCCCGGCGAGCACG